>JALUNK010000234.1 GCA_027055255.1 Ghiorsea sp. | reverse complement strand
GCTTGGTACCAGCACCACAGCCATAGAATAAAGCCATGCCACACCTGTGCCCATGGCAACGAGCGTGTCCATGCTGGTATTTTTATGCTTTAAACCATTCCATGCACCCTTGAAATAATGCGAGCCTGAATAAGTCATCACAGCCAATGTTGCGACACCAATGACAAGCCAAATACCTTGTTGTTCTAATGATGGGAGCAGATGGAGCATGCTGGCTGCCATCAGTGGGAAACCAGTGAGTATGGCTAGGGCACTTTGTTTGATCCGATATTGAAGATGTGCTTTTTCTGCTTCATGTTTCTTCGATTCATCAGCAACGGAAACCAGCACTTTGGCTTGGTATGAACCTGCTGATTCAATGGCATCAATAATGTCAGCTTCTAAAATATCGGGTCGAGATTCAACCCGCGCTGTTCTATCCACCAAATTGATATTGGCACTCACAACACCATCTAAAACATCAAGTTTTTTCTCAATTTTACCAACGCATGAGGCGCAACCCATGCCTTCAATTGATAATCTAATTTCTTGGTTCTTCGGCATACATCACTCCTGAGTGGCTAACAGTAAAACCTATGGGTAACACTTAGGTCAAGTTTCTTCTGAAAATGATTCGATAAGGTGACAAACTGAACCGCCATCAGGCATACCATCGGGTTTGCTTTCCCAGTCTTTGAGTGCATTTTCCATCCTAGTTTGTAGCGCAATGAGGTCTTTTATCTTTTGGCGATTATCTTTGATGCGGGGTTGTATAAATTCGCGCACGATGGGGCATGGTGAGTTCTTTTGCATGCTATGATTTAAGATGTTCTCTATTTCGCTAAGCGTATAGCCTAGCAACTTAGCTTTGCGGATAAAGCGTAGTTTTTGTATGTCATCCAAGGCAAAGATTTGGTAGTTATTATTTGGGTTCTTGCTGGGTTTTAGCAGCCCTTTTTTTGTGTAATAGCGTACGGTCTCAGCAGTAACATCACATCGTTTTGCAAGCTGGCTTACAGTGAACATGCGCCCTCCTTAATCATGAAAGTCATGATGCTGAATATAATGATTATATCATTCAATGCTATATTCCAGTCATACATGTATAGCTCGTTGCTTTTTGAGCGTGGAAACTTATAATTAATGTCTATGAAATATATAAAACATGAAGGTTCTTGTTGTGCCTAGAGTAAAGCTTTTTGACCGCGATGATGTGCTTAACAAGGCTAAAAACTTGTTTTGGAAGAAGGGCTATCATGCCACTTCCATGCAGGATATCGTTGATACTTTGGGAATTAGTAGGTCAAGCTTATATGATACTTTTGGCGGCAAAAAACAACTTTTCGACGAATCGTTAAAAACATACTGTGATACCAACAAGCCTGATTTTGAGGCGTTTTTGCAAGCGCAACCCAACGCGAAAGATGGTTTTGCTGCATTGTTTGATATGTTAATTGAAGGTGCATTGGAGCAACATGAAGGCAAAGGTTGTTTGGTTGTCAATTCAACCATCGAATTGTCTTCTAGCTGCTATGATACGAAGAAAATAGTGTCCGACAATCGAACAGATTTTGAAGAAATATTTTATCGTTTTCTTGCCTCATGCCAACAGAAAGGTGAAATTAGTGCTGATAAAGATATCCGTAATATTGCTAGTGTTTTCTATGTTTTTCTGAGTGGTTTGTATGTTATTATTAAAATTGAATCTGATAAAGATAAGTTACGTAAAATGAGCCAAGAACTTCTATCAATATTGGATTAAGAATAGGGCGCTACTGATTAGCAGCGCCCCATCTACTGATTAAGAGACCAATGGATGAATGATAATTCCACCATCAATGGTGTACTCACCGCCAGTTATAAATGCAGCGTCATCAGATGCTAAGAAGGAAACAAGCTTGGCTACTTCTTCAGCTTGACCAAAACGCTTTAAAGGTACGCTATTCAATATCGCTTGTGCGAAACCATTAAGCTGTTCTTCATCCATACCAGTTTTGCCATAAATTGGTGTATCAATTGGGCCTGGTAATACTGAGTTCACGCGAATGCCACGGCTCGCAAGCTCAGTTGCAGCGCTTCTTGTATATGCAATCAGAGCAGCTTTTGATGCGCTATAAATTGAGCCATTGGCCATGCCTGCGTGTGCCAATACGGATGATAAGTTAATAATTGATGCGCCATCATTGAGGATAGGCTCAAACTTTTCAGTGGTGAACACAGCACCTTTAAAGTTGATACCCATTTGTGTGTCAAATACCTCTTCGGATAGTTGCCCTACAGGTGTTGGCAAAAATGTGCCTGCATTGGCAAATAGGATGTCTACATTACCCACGGTCGCTTTTACTTTTGCTACCAAGCTATCCATAGCGTTTAAGTCCAGCACGTCTGCAACAATACCTGTGACACCCAGTTCGCTTGCCGCTGTTGCAACGCGTTCTTCAGAGCGCCCTGTAATAATAACCTTTGCACCATCTTCTTTCATTTTCTTTGCTGTGGCATAACCAATCCCACTATTACCGCCAGTGATAACAGCAACTCTATTTTGAAGTTTACTCATGATTGAGCTCCTTATTTCATATGCATATTTAAAGGAACGATTGTTCCAATATTTGCGAACCATGACATAAAGGAACGAACATTCCAAATAAAAGTTTCTTGAGGCAATGTGGGAATAGTTGATTGTGCTTGCTGTATGCTTTGCTAAACTGCCGATACTTTTGGCTAAGGATGTGATTATGCACAATACATACGGATTTGAAGATACAACATACAAAGCAGTGGGCGGCCATGACGGGCTGGTGACGTTGGTTGATGATTTTTATGAGGCTATGGATACCTTGCCTGAAGCTAAACATATCCGTGATATGCATCCGGATGATTTGGATGTGACAAAAGATAAGCTAGTTTACTTTTTATCGGGCTGGATGGGCGGTCCACGCATTTATGGTGAAAAATATGGTGGTGTTAGCATTCCCATGGCACACCAACACCTTAAAATCACAGCCGAAGATGCAAAAGCATGGCTGACTTGTATGAAAGCTGCCTTGGACAAACATGATTTTCCTGATGACTTTAAAGCTTACTTATTAGAGCAGTTGGCATTTCCTGCCAACAGGATTCATCAGGTTAGTCAGATGAAACACGGACACACTACTTAAAATAAGCTTTAAACCCTCGATACCTTTGTTGCCTGCCTTGCAAATAGCGCTGCTATTTTGCTGCACCAGTCGCCTTGGGCTCAAGAATTTTATTTCTTATTCTTAGAGTTTTCTAATTGTTGAGCGCTTTGAGCACTGTTTCAGGCTCTTTACCGACCACATGAAGCAATACGCGAGCAGGACCTTGGGGTGTGCGGTCACCACGTTCCCAATGACGGAGAGTACTAACACTGATGCCAAATGCAGAGGCAAACTCATTTTGGGTCATACCCACATTAGCTCGAATATTTTTCACATCAATGGGTGAAAACTCATGCACTACTGCCTTGTTTTCCTTGCCTTTTGAGAAGCCGATTGCTTCATTCAGCCCTTGTTTGATGCTATCAAATACATTACTCATATCAGTCTCCGTAGCTTTGTCTTAGCAAAGTGCTTAATTTAGCAAGTTCATTACATTCGGCTTTGGCTAAGTTAGCTTTTTCACCCTTGCCAAATAATGTTAATAAAAACAGTGGCATGGATGCATTATGCATATAGTAAATGATGCGAACACCACCACTTTTTCCTTTGCCATGTGCAGACCATCGTAGTTTGCGAATGCCACCCGCACCTTGGATTAAATCTCCAGCCGCAGGGTGGGCAGCCAAGTAGTTTACGATACTAATTCTTTCATCTGAACTAAGTAACTTGCTAGCCTTTTTCAGAAACTCCGACAATTCCACAACAGTTTGCATCAAGCAAAACTAATCCAATGGATTACCGTTGTCAAAATATATCAGAGAAAAGCTTGATAATTAAAGCTCCTTAACAATTTTGTTATATCAATTTTTTAAGCGCTCGTTATATTGCGGCGCATTAGTCTGTTGTGCGCATGTGAAATAGCGATATAAATTTTTAATCCTGGTCTTCACGTCAACACACGATTTATCACGCGAAAGCGGATGAGGAATGTGGCGTACACGTGGAGATACAGCTTAGCTTCAATGCGCGTATCCCTTTGAATAAACAAGAATGATGGTGTGTTGGTTTGTTATCAAACCAACGGTTTTCTGTTATCTATGTTGTGTTCAAGCGGGTCAACCTGTGTTTCTTAGAAGATAATTTATAAAAACAAGAGAAACAAAAGAAAAATGTCAGATATTACAGAAAACACACCCGAAGCTTCTTCGGAAATAACTTTTAAAGATTTGGATTTAAGCCAAGATGTGCTTAAAGGCTTAGAGAAGGTGGGTTATGAAAAACCATCGCCGATTCAAGCAGAAATTATCCCACATGTGATTGAGGGCAAAGATGTGCTTGGTCAAGCGCAAACAGGTACGGGTAAAACCGCAGCATTTGCACTTCCAGTGTTGTCCAAAATTGATTTGAGCCAGAAGAACCCACAAGTATTGGTGTTAGCACCAACGCGTGAGCTTGCGATTCAGGTTGCTGAAGCATTCCAAAAATATGCATCACATATGAAAGGTTTTCATGTATTGCCGATTTATGGTGGTGCAAGTTATGACGGACAATTGAAGCAATTAAGACGCGGTGTGCATGTTGTTGTGGGTACACCAGGGCGTGTGATGGATCATATGCGCCGCAAAACCTTGAAGTTGGATAACCTCAAAACATTGATTCTTGATGAAGCTGATGAAATGTTGCGTATGGGTTTTATTGATGATGTGGAATGGGTGCTTGAACAAACACCACCAACGCGTCAAATCGCCTTGTTTTCAGCAACCATGCCTTCGCAAATTCGTAAAATCACAAACAATTACCTTAACAAACCTGTGCATATTACGATTAAAACCAAAACATCGACTGCGATGACTATTCGTCAGCGTTACTGGATGGTTAGCGGTCGTCAGAAGTTGGATG
>JALUNK010000233.1:286-5144 GCA_027055255.1 Ghiorsea sp. | reverse complement strand
GCAGCAGCAAATTGTTTGGGGTAAAACCGATGGTTTGCGTTTGCTTGATATTGTGAATCCTTTGGATATGCGAGAATTTTTATTGGATGATTTTCTTGATTCGCGTATGAGTGTGGCGGCGATTCGTTTGAATTATTATGCGTATTTGGGTGATAGCGACCATGAGTTCGAGTTTTTATTTATTCCTGATGCCAAAACAGCGGAGTTTGCACCACGTGGTTCGCGCTGGGCATATGCCATGCCAACGCCACCTGCTGGGGTAAACCTTAATGTGGCACAAGGTAATCAGCCTAGCTTTGGTTTCTCTGATGCTGAGTATGGCGCAGCATGGCGCAGCAATTTGGATGGCTGGGATGTCTCCATCAATTACTTTGATGGTTGGAAAGATACACCTGCGATTCAGAAAAGTATGAGCCCAGGTTTGCTTACCTTAACCCCAGTTTATCAACGTATGCAGACCATGGGTGGCTCAGTATCCAATGCGTTTGGTGTGATGGTGCTTAGAGCAGAAACAGCAATCAATTTCAATGAAATCATCACCACATCTGTTGCGCCTCAAAGCACAACCACATGGAATGCGGCAGTTGGTTTAGATTATTCAGCAAACAACTGGCGTTATAGTTCTCAAATTTTTATCCGTCATTTGCAAGATTGGGATAACACAGTGGTAGAAAAGCAAGATTCGGGTTTTGTTAGTTTGATTGTCTCCACTGATTATATGAATGATAAGTTAAAACCTGAAGTGATTGTTTTGGTGAGTTGGTCGGATGGTAGCTCCATGGTTCGCCCGAAAGTATCGTATGAATTTAGTGATGCCTTGCTGGGGCGTGTTGGCGTTGATTTGTTTTCTGGTGATGCGACTGATTTCTTTGGTCAGTTTGATAATAATGACAGGGTTTATACGGAAATAGAATATACATTTTAGAGACTTATGCACCGCGCACTTTTTAGGCTACACCTGCGTTAAAAACAGATCTTCAAGCCTCATTTGCAAACAGCAAACTGCGGTTTCAGGATTGTTTTCGCCTTGGTTTGCTCAAAAAATTACTGTGGTGCGGAGGTCTTTTTTAATGATTGCTTCATGGATAGATATGAAACTGCTGAAAATATAGGAGAAAGATATGAAAAAGATTTTGATATTGGCTGTAGCAAGTGTTGCTATGGTTTCGCAAGCGCAAGCGGCGGATAAGTCCTTCGCAGAAGGTAAAAAACTGTTCCAAGAAAACTGTTTGGTTTGCCATAATGCGGAGCTTGAGCCTGCGCAAGCGCCACCGATGTTTGGCGTGCAAATGAAATATAAAATGGCGACCAAGGATAAGACATCCTTTGTCAATAAAGTAACATCCTTTGCCACGCACCCAACCAAAGAAAAAGCATTGCTTAAAATGCCTGTAAAAGTATTGGGTTTGATGCCTGATATGGGTTTTGAAGAAGCGGATGTGCGCAAAATTGCAGCTTATATTCATGATGAGGAGTTTTCACCCCCTTGTAACCATTGGAAGCATGCAGCAGACCGCTTTAAAGCTGAAGGTAAGATGAAGTTGTATAAAAAACATCAGCAAAAGTATGATGCGATGTGTTCAACTTCTACAGACAAGCCCAAGGTAAAACATGCAGGCGCGCGCAATACAAATATCACAGCCGAAGAAGGCTCGCTCAAAGCGATTATGCAACAGTTGGGTATGGACTATGCAGCCGTTGATGAAGCGATTTTGAAAGAAGATTTGGATGCTGTGGCAGTTGCCGCGCATGGCATTGCTTTTCATGATACACCATCCTTAGGCACGAAAATGAAACTGATGGGTAGCCTGCGTTCTGAGATGAAAGGTTTTAAGGCTGCTGATGGAAAAGTGCATCACCTTGCATTGGATATTGAAAAAGCTGCCAAAGCTAAAGATATGAAAACAGTGATTGCCAAACAATCTCAAATGTTAAGCGCTTGTATGGCATGCCATACATCTTACCGCAGCCGAATTATTGATATTCTAAAGTAATGAGAATCTAAAAACGTCGTTATGGAACGAAAAATTGTAGGTTATCATCAAGATGAGAAAGAAGATTGGGTGGCAGACTTGGATTGTTTCCATGGTCAGCATGTTCGCCATGAGCCACCCTTTTTTAATCGGCCTTGGTCGGCTTCGGAAGAGGGTAGAGCTAGCAAAATTGGAGAAGCTTTAAACTGTGTACGCTGTGATGAATTAGAATTTCCTGAAGGGCTAAGCGAATATAAGCGTACACCCACGTTTACCCAAAATACTATACCTAAAGGTTTGTTGCATCAGCATAGCACCAAAGCAGGGACATGGGGGCAGATTCATGTGTTGTCTGGCAGACTAATGTACACCCCTGAAGGTCAGAGCAGTATTTCTGTTAAACAAGGTGAAACAGCAAATATTCCACCACAAATGTTGCACCATGTGGCAGCCGTTTCAGATGTTAAGTTTTATGTTGCTTTTTACCGCCAAGAATAGGTTTAGCTTATTTAACTAAACGCGCCGCAGTGATTTTTCCTTTCAGCGATTGAAGCTGTTGGTCGGTTAAACTTTGCAAACCTAAATCGAAGATTTGTTTTTTGCCTGCGGCTACGCTGCCTCTAAAGCTAAAAAGGGTAGCGTCCCCTTTTTCCCGTCACTCCAATCTTAGCTTGGTGCGACCCCGTCACTCCCTTTCATAACTATTGTATTCGCTTACTGCGGTCATATTGAAGATTGCGGGAGCCGTTGGGGTTGAGCCAGTATTTAATATCAACTGCAACAATATCGTTATAATATGGATGGATACGACACTCTAGTCTTCCATAAACCTCACCATTTCTTGCTTTGAGATAAAACTTCTTGCGAATATCATCACTAAAATCTTTTTCGCCTTTTTTATATTCATAAGATAAATTAGATATATAACCATCTAAAGGAGCTTCATTCATAAACTCATCTGTGCTTTCAATAAGACCACCATCAATGACTTTCAACTTCATTGACCAGTCAAGGGAATTAGAATTCGTTCCTTTTGGGTCTACCGTAAAAGAAATCTTCAACTGCTCTTTCACTCCTTTTAACGGCACTTGGTAAAATTTACCATCAGGTCGATAACCAACTTCTAAAATATCATGAATCAAAGGCTCCGCCTCAGCTTTTTTCCAAGCATGAAATATCACGGGCTTATCAGGATTCCCTACTTTTTTTAGCCCCTCAATACCAACTCTGGAAAATATGAATGATGTAAGGGGTGGAAACCAATAGTGAATCTCATAACCTGACTTTTCAACTAAATCAATTGATACCGATTCACCTTCCTCACCAACAATAGAAAACCTGCCGTCAGCATTGGTCGTAAGCCTTTTGGTTTTGTGACTTGGATAAAAATTGCCATTGGGAATAAATGGATAATAGCCAATATCCACTTTTACAGTAGCGCCAACCACAGGGTCGCCATGCTGGTCTATGACTTTGCCATAATAATCAAATTTACCTGTTTTTAAGCTTTGAAACTTCTGAATCTTTTTAATCCGCTCAAGAACTGCTGCATCAGCATTTGGCATCTTGATATATTCACCAATGCTTTGCGCTATCGGCTTTTTCTCTTCTTTCTTCACTTGCTGGCTTACAGGTTCTTTTTCAATGATCTGTTGCTCTGTTTCAGCCACATGTTCAGGGGAACTTGGAAACAAATACCAGCCAACTACCCCAGCAAATAAGATAACGCCAATAACAATCGTAATATTCTTTTTATTTTTCATCTTTTTATTCCAAATTCATCTTAGTTGACCAAACGCGCCGCAGTGATTTTTCCTTTCAGCGATTGAAGCTGTTGGTCACTTAAACCTTGCAAACCTAAATCAAAGATTTGTTTTTTACCTGCGGCTACGCTGCCTCTAAGGCTACGTTGAATTTGCTGCGGACGACCAGAGGCATCAGCCACTTGAATCAACACTTGCAAGCCGCCAATATCTTTTGGGGTAGGGTTAGCGATTTCTACAGCAAGCCCACCTTGATTGCTTTTGCCCACGCGCATCTTTAAATATTTGTTGGGATGCGCTTGCAGGTCTAGCTCAAGTAGGGCGGTGTATGCTGCAATGCCGACTTTGCCTTTATTGCTGGCAACTTTAGCATAATATGATTTGGCTTTGGCAATATCTTGTTCGGCTTTGGCAATATGCCCTAAAACTAAAAATGCATTGCCTGTGGGTAACATGGTTAAACTTTTTTCAAGGTCAGCTTTGGCTTTTGGGTTTTGCTTTAATTTGTATTCAATTTGCCCGCGCATCAGATAACCATAGAAGAACTTAGGATTTGAAGTAATCGCTTTGTTATATTGTTTGAGCGCTGATTGTGGTTGCTTCTTAGTGATTGCAATATCACCTGCTAAATCATAAAACAAAGCTTCTTGGGGTGCGATGCTTATGGCTTGTTTGGCAAGCTTTTCCGCAGCTAAAACATCCTTCTTAGCTAAGGCTTTGCGACCTTTGTCGTAGGCATCATAAGCAGGTTTAATGGTGTTGAGGTAAGCGAGTTTACTTTTGTAACGTGCAGCGCCTACCTCGCCACCTGTGGGCAACTCTTGCAGCATGTTTAGATTGTTTTGTACGCGCTCTTCTGAGGCGGGATGGCTAGCAAACATGCCGCTTAACCAATCTTGATTGCGTCCTGCAGAGAGTTTGACAAAGGTGCGTTGCAGCTCCACTGCACCTTGAGGGTCATAACCTGCTCTGGACATATAAATCATGCCATAATGGTCAGACTCACGCTCCGCATCACGCCCATATTTGGTGCTCAATAGTTGTGCGCCAAGCCCAGCACCCATTTGCGCCAGCCCACCATAACCTGAGCTTTGTGCGCCAACCACAGCAGCCACAACGCCA
>JALUNK010000233.1:0-276 GCA_027055255.1 Ghiorsea sp. | reverse complement strand
CGTGAGCGCGGGGTCGAGAATAAAATCACCGCCTTGGGATTGGCGGGCGGGTTCATAATGTTGCGCACCAATAGCCAGCTCTTTTTCTTCACTGACCAAGCTTAATTCACGCTCACCAGTTACAGGGTTGGTGGCGCAACCAGCTAAAGATAATAAGAGTGTAGCACCTAAAATAAAAGCATGTTTTTTTGTCATTTGTCTTAACCCTTCCCCGAGCTTATAAACAGAAAGCTAAACCATTTAAATGGGTTTTGCACATGTCAGGTAGCGACGGTA
>JALUNK010000232.1 GCA_027055255.1 Ghiorsea sp. | reverse complement strand
GGCCGTGAGTGGTCTTGATATATCAACGTTGGCAGTGGGTAAATCACAAACAGTGTTTTTAGCTGTGTTTGATGCAGGCACTGAAGCCAACACGGAAACGACAACAAGCATGCCAGGCACAGGTGGAACAGGCTTTGATGCTGTTCGTGATGACACAGGTTTTATTAGTGTACATCGTGGTGTTGTCACCGTAGATGATGGGCTAGCAACATCAGGGTTACTGGACAAACACAGGTTTGATAACCCAGCTGTAAAAGTCACTATTCGAAGAATAAGTTAAATCACAACATAGTAACTGCTTGAGTAATTCAAATCTTACTCAGGCAGTTTCCTTTGTTCCTTGTATAATGCAGTCTAAAAAAGAGCGACTATTCCGTGTAACTTAGGCATAGTTTGGAGTGATATGAATAAGCATATTTTAATTGTTGAAGATAATACAGATCTTGCAAGCCTTATCCAACTTCATCTGGCCGATATTCAGTGTACATCAGACATTGCAGCCGATGGTAGCAAAGCTGTACGCTATTATGAAAAGAATGATTATGACCTGGTTATTTTAGATATTATGTTACCCATGATGGATGGTATTGAAGTGTGTAAAAGGATTCGTGCACAAGGGAAATATATTCCAATTATGATGCTGACCTCCAAAACATCAGAAATCGACCGTGTGGTCGGTCTAGAAGTGGGTGCAGACGACTATATCAGCAAACCTTTTAGTATTCCTGAATTATTAGCACGCATCAAAGCACAGTTTCGTAGCATCGACGCTTTAAAAGAAGTACCAATAGAAGCATCCGATCATATTCAAAGAGGGGATCTATCCATTCATTTGTCCAATCGTCAAGTCAGTATTGCTGAGAAAGCCATAGAACTTACGGCTAAGGAATTCGATTTATTGGTTTATTTTGCCAAGCATCCAGGGCAGGTATTTACCCGTACACAATTACTTGATCATGTGTGGGGCTATGAATTCGAAGGCTATGACCATACCGTCAATACTCACATCAATCGTTTGCGCATTAAAGTCGAAGAAGACCCTGCTAAACCTTTTTATATACTCACAGTCTGGGGTGTGGGTTACAAATTTGGTGGTAAATAGTGGGCTTTCCATTGATACATTCACTTTACATGCGTCTTGCCCTAACACTTACCCTTGCCTTAGGTATGGTTGGGCTTATTTATGGTATATTTATGTTCACTACGGTGCAAAAAAATACGCAATACGCTGAGCAACTACTCAATAGGGACTTAGCAAAAACATTGGTTGCGGAGCGTAACCTTGTTCATGAAAACGAACTGAACAAAGAAGAGCTTCAAGATATGTTCATGGATTATATGAGTGTAAACCCAAGCATTGAAATTTATTTATTAAGTTTAGACGGTGAAATTCTTTCCTATTCAGCCGACCCTTGGCAAGTTAAGCGAACTCATGTTTCGCTTGCACCTATCCAAAGCTTTCTTAAAGAAAATGCGATGTTTCCAGTGCTTGGTGATGACCCTCGCTCAAAAGATAGGCAAAAGGTTTTCTCTGTAACTCCCATTCCCATGACAAATAACCCTAGCGGTTATTTGTATGTGATTCTCAGGGGTGAACAATACGATGTTGTTGAGCAGTTGGCGCATGATAAAGAACTCCTACATTTGGGTGCATGGGTCGTAGGTATTGCCTTGTTGCTTGGTTTGATTGTTGGTTTATTGGTATTTTACCCCATTACACGCCGTTTACGCTTATTATCCAAACAAGTGGATGGCTTTCGGCAACATGATTTTAAATCAGAGCCCGTTTTTTCGATAAGTGAAGGCAAGGATGAGTTATCTCAGTTGGAAAACAACATCGCTTTGATGGCACAACAAATCGTGCAACAGTTTGCCAAAATATCCGAACAAGATGTTAAACGCAGAGACTTATTTGCCAGCCTTTCTCATGACTTACGCACGCCTCTTGCAGCATTACATGGGTATTTAGAAACCCTGAAAATCAAAGCAGATAGCTTAGATGATAGTCAGCGTGATGAATACACATCCCGTGCCATTAAATTTAGTAATCGTTTGAAAGACTTGATTGATGAGCTTTTTGAAATGGCAAAATTAGATACTTTAGATACAGCTCCACATATTGAGCCTTTTTCTTTACCTGAGTTAGTACAAGATATGTTACAACAATATGAGACAGGTGCACAAAAAGTAGGTGTATCGCTTGTTATGCAAGGGGATACAGAGATGCCACTGGTCAATGCTGATATTGCTTTGATTCAACGGGTATTTGAAAATCTACTGGGCAATGCGCTGCGCCATGTTCATGCTGGTGATACTATTTCAGTGTTACTTACCAAACATCCTGAATATGTGCAAATTGCTATTGCAGACACTGGCTGTGGCATTGAAGAAGATGCTTTAAAACATATTTTTGACCCACTGTATCAGGTCAACAATGCACACCGTGGTGGTGAGCATTCAGGGTTAGGGCTTGCTATTGTTAAACGCATATTAGAGCTTCATCAAAGCCATATTCAAGTGCAAAGCACTGCTGGCACTGGCACAACATTTATATTTAAGCTTTTATATTAAAGGGGATTTACATGTTCAAAACATTAGGGTTATTGCTATGTTTCTTATTCGCTTCATCGGCGTATGCAGCTGAGAAAGGTTATATTTATGATTTCAAAGGCCCTGTGTTAATCAATGGTAAACTAGCGAATAAAAATAGCCCCATAACTTTTGGCGATGAAATTATTACAGGAAGCAGGGGGCGTATTGGCTTACGTTTGGCAGGTAATGTGTACCGCGTTGGTAACCGCTCACATTTAAAGCTTCCTGAAACGACAAAAAACTTCACACTCAACTTCTTTTTTGGTTCAGTTTTGGCTGTCTTTCGCTCAGATACACCAAAAACTATCCGAACGCTTACATCCGTGCTTGGCGTTCGAGGAACAGGTTTGTATTTAGATATTGATAGCGAGCAAACTTATCTTTGTACTTGTTATGGTGATATTGATTTTAAGGATAAGGAAAATGAGGATAATGTGCGCCATATTCATAGTGAATACCACAATATCGTTGTCTTAAATCATCAAACACGTGCTTTTTCAAAACAAGCCATGAAAGGACATGCAACACCTGATTTATTTGAGCTTGAAGCGCTTGCAGAGCGTACACCACCACCCACTTTTACTGTTGAGCATGAAAAGAACAACCAAGTGAGCGGTGGATAAATAAAAGAACTATTTTACAGTAACATTAATGGTACGGCTCATAATTTTACCATACGATTGATGATGACCATCAGCAAACTGCAGCGTAAGGGTATGTTTTCCGGGTTTTAATTTCACTGTTGTTTCGGTTTGCCCTTTACCAAAATGGATATGGGTATCATCTTTAGGAACGGTTGTGTTCTCAGGGACATAAGCACCATCAATAATTAAATGATGGTGACCAGTGCCCTTAATAACTTCGCCAGCAGGGTGCACTTGCATACCCTTAATCCCCATTTTGATATGTACATCACCTGAAATGACATCGCCATCTTTAGGGCTGATAAAATGAGGGCCTAAGCTACAAGATTGGCTACATGCGCCTTCATGTTCACAAGCTGTTGCAATGTTTACCAATAAAAGTGTGGCCGAAAGGGCTACCATCGTTAACCATTTTTTCATCATTATCTCCTTGTTTATCCAAATGATAACGTAGGTTAAAATACAAAAATAATAAACATAAACTTGGTGTGTTTATTTTTTTAGCAATGTATGTAGCAAAGCATAAGCTAGGATGTTAAGTTTCGCAGATACAAATAGTTGAATGATAAGACAAGGGGCAAGACCATGGCAGACAACAAAAGTAAGGCATTAGAAACAGCGCTAGCACAAATCGAAAAACAATTCGGACAAGGCACCATCATGCGCATGGGCGACAAAGCGCATGTGGATGTTGAAGTGATTGGCTCTGGTTCGTTAGCCTTGGATGCTGCTTTGGGCATAGGCGGCTATCCACGCGGTCGTATTGTTGAAATCTATGGCCCTGAATCATCAGGTAAAACAACGCTGGCTTTACATGCTGTTGCCGAAGCACAAAAAGCAGGCGGCAAAGCCGCATTTGTCGATGCCGAACATGCCTTAGACCCTGAATATGCTAAGAAACTAGGTGTGGATGTAGAAAACCTTTATTTATCACAACCTGATTGTGGTGAGCAAGCCTTGGAAATCGTCGATATGTTAACCCGCTCAGGTGCTATGGATATTTTGGTAGTAGATTCTGTTGCTGCTTTAACACCTCGCGCTGAATTAAATGGTGACATGGGCGACTCGCACATGGGTTTACAAGCACGATTGATGTCTCAAGCTTTGCGTAAGCTTACATCCGCTATTTCACGTACTAATACCACCGTTATCTTTATCAACCAATTACGCATGAAAATTGGTGTGATGTTTGGTAATCCTGAAACCACAACAGGTGGTAATGCTTTGAAATTTTATGCATCAGTTCGCCTTGATGTTCGTCGCACTGGCGCGATCAAGAAAGGTGAAGATGTTTTGGGTAACGACACCAAAGTGAAAGTGGTAAAAAATAAAATGGCACCGCCATTCAAACTTGCGAAATTTAGCATCATGTATGGTGAGGGCGTATCTCATGTCGGTGAAGTTGTCGATATGGGCGTAGAATTTGGACATGTGAAGAAAAGTGGTGCTTGGTATGCAGTCGGCACTGAGCGCATTGGGCAGGGCAGGGATAAAGCGATTCAATACCTGAAAGACCATCCTGATATGCTGGGTGATATTGAAGGTAAGGTGCGCGAAGAGCTTGGTTTACCTGAAGCTAAGGTTAAAGCAGTGAAAGTGGTCAAAGAAGAAGGGGCAAGTGCCTCAGAAGATTGATGCAGTCAAAAGCGAACAGCAGGAAGCTTTTAAATCTGCTGTTCGTGTACTTGGCATTCGTGAACACAATGAAAATGAGTTACGGGCGAAATTAAGCAGCAAAAGTTATGATGGCATTATCATTGACCATGTCATTGAATTGCTCAAACAATATGATTATTTGAATGAAGCGCGCTATGCAGAAGAGTTTATTCGTTATCGTTTAAAAAAGGGTGAGACTCCATGGCTGGCAGCGCAAAAGGCAAGGCAAAAAGGGGCGGAACCCGTATCACTCAAGCTTGCGCTTGAAGC
>JALUNK010000231.1 GCA_027055255.1 Ghiorsea sp. | reverse complement strand
GTCGCTGTGGCACGCTGACCCATATAGGTTGTAATCACACCCACCAACAAACCAAAATATAATGATTTGACTAAACCTGCCTCAATGTCAGACATCCCAATTTTATCAATGGTTTCACCAATATACACACCGCTGTTTACACCCAACATTTCAACACCAATCAAATACCCTGCAAACAAACCCACCACATCAAAAATAGCCACCAATAATGGTAAGGATACAGCACATGCGATAACCCGTGTTAACATCACTCGAGCCTGAGAGTTCACTGCCATCATTTCTAAAGCATCCATTTGCTCGGTTACCCGCATAATACCAATCTCAGCTGTAATGCTCGAACCCGCACGCCCAACAAACATCAATGCTGCAAGCACGGGACCCAGTTCACGAATCAGTGAAAGTGCTACTGCAGGACCAAGTAAAGCTTCAGTGCCAACCTTGACCAACATATGATACCCTTGAAGTGACAACACCATACCCGTAAATGCACCCGTGATAATAATAATAATCAATGAGCCCACACCCACTGCATAAATCTGCATCACAAAATGTTTACCTTGCCATGGGGGTGCAAATAACAAACGAAGTGTATCTAACGCAAACAAAGTCGCATCACCAAGCTTAGCAACCCCACGAATTACATTTCTTCCCAACTGTCCAACCAGCATTATCATTCTTCTAACCTCACGCAGCCAGGCTTATGCGTTAAATCATCCACATAAGCAGTCGTACTTCTGGAAAAGGGAATCGGACCATTTGGACGACCTTCAACAAATTGTTGTACACGTGGATCATCACTATTCTTAATCGTACCTGGTTTACCCTCAGCAATCACCTTGCCTTGCCACAATAAAATCACATGGTCAGCAATATCTAAACCTGCTTTTACATCATGAGTCACCACTACCGATGTCATGCGTGTTTTTACTGTTGTTTCATGAATAAGCGAGCTGATAACGCCCGCAGAAATAGGATCTAGACCTGATGTTGGCTCATCAAAATAAACCACTTGCGGATCCATGGCTAATGCCCTCGCAAACGCAACACGTTTTGCCATACCGCCTGACAGCTGAGATGGCATCATTTGTTCAAAACCACGCAAACCCACTTGTTCTAATTTCATAGTGACAATCGTATGAATGACGTCTTTGTCGAGGTCAGTATGTTCGTTTAAAGGAAAGGCAACATTTTCATACACCGTTAAAGAATTGAGAAGTGCTGAGTATTGAAACAACATTCCCACTTTTAAACGCAGCTCGTACAAACGCTTGCGACTTACTTTTGCCAAGTCTTCACCCGCAAAAAAAATAGAACCTGATGTTGGTTCTTCCAAGCCTGCAAGCAAACGCAACAGCGTGGTTTTACCAGAGCCTGATCCACCCATAATCACAGTCACTTCACCACTGCGCACATGCAGATTGATATCATCCAATGCTTTCATTTGACCAAACTTTTTGGTCAGCGCGTTCGTTTTAATCATGATATTTCCTAAACATATGCAGAATATAGCCGCTGTTGTACTTAAGGTGCAACTTAAAAAACGTTAATGTGCTGATTTGCTTTATCAATATGTCGTCTTATATTGCGGAAACTTACAAATAAGCGCGGTTAGCTCAGCTGGATAGAGCGTCGGCCTCCGAAGCCGAAGGTCACAGGTTCGACTCCTGTACCGCGCACCATTTTTATACTGACTGGTTCCACTCCTATTGATAAAATCATAGAAACATCCATATTACGCTTTGTGACTTGGAGGGCATATTGGGTTCAGGCAATTTATTCCATCGCCGACATGATTTAGAAACACAATGGCATCGCTTTATTGCAGGTGATGATGTCAATGATTGCGCCATCCGTGATGAAATTGGTTTATCTTGGCAACGCAGCGCCCAATACCTGAATGCGCATGAAGGCTCTGCTCCAGTTGAAGACACGCAAACCATTGATAACCGTTGGAAAAAATCTCCCTTATCCCAAGCCGCCGCCAAAGACCAATCCAACATCAAACAACTGGCCAAAGAAGGTGAATTGGTTGCAGCCATTTCTGACCCGCAAGGTACACTACTTTGGACGTATGCCAGTAAACACATGCAGTCACGGGCTGAATCAGTCAATTTTAGACAAGGTGGTCGTTGGGATGAATCCTCAGCGGGCACCAATGCAGTCGGCTTATCCATCACCCTTAAAAAACCTGTTACTGTTTTTTCATCCGAACACTATCAACCCTTTGTTCATGATTGGGTTTGCTATGCTGCACCTATTGTTCACCCTGAATCAGGTTTATGCGTTGGCATATTAGATTTATCCACCACATGGAAACACCATACCCCGCTTGGACAAGCTGCCGTGAATGATATGGCGCGCTCTATTGCCCTAGCCTTACCCAAAGAACAACCCAAAGCCGCTTTAGAAATTCATGCCATGGGCAATCCGCGTGTACTTCTTCATGGCAAATCATTAAAGCTCACCAAGCGGCAGTTGGAGATATTGATTATCCTTGCCTTAAACCCGCAAGGCTTACACTTGGATGCTTTTCATGCGGCGTTATATGGTGATGAAAGCATTGCTTCAACCACACTCAAAGCGGAGCTATCTAATCTTCGTCGTTTATTGGGTGGCAACATTGGCTCTAGGCCATACCGACTCAAGCTGCCTGTATGGGCTGATTTTATCGAAATTTGGCAGGTCTTGAAAACACAAAAGCTTCACGATGCTATTGCTTTGTATCGCGCACCACTCTTAGCTCAATCCACTTCACCCAGCATTGAGGAATGGCGTAACTGTATTGATGCTGTGATGCAGCGTGCTGTACATTCATGCACGGATTCAGAGCTCTTGATACAGCAGGTATGTCAGTCCAATGGTCATGCTGTCATTCGTGAACGCTTAGAAGATTTAGCACGCAATCCTTCCGAATTCTGGTGATAAAAAAAGCGGACTGAATCAACAGCCCGCTTTTCACTAAAACACCTTACAAAACTTAGAAGAAACCCAATGGGTTAACATCATAGCTTACAAGTAAGTTTTTCGTTTGTTGATAGTGGTCCAGCATCATTTTATGTGTTTCGCGACCCACACCTGATTTTTTGTAACCACCAAATGCAGCATGCGCTGGATACAAGTGATAACAGTTGGTCCATACACGCCCTGCTTGAATACCCCTACCCATACGGTATGAAAGATTCATGTCACGCGTCCAAACACCCGCACCAAGCCCAAAATCAGTATCATTGGCAATCGCCAATGCTTCTTCCGCATCTTTAAATGTGGTCACTGAAACGACGGGGCCAAAGATTTCTTCTTGGAACACGCGCATTTTATTGGTGCCACGCAATAATGTAGGCTTGATATAGAAGCCATCATTATAACCATCTTCCAATGTTTCCATCTCACCACCCATAAGCACTTCTGCACCTTCATCTCGACCAATTTGTAGATAGCTAAGAATCTTATCAAACTGCTCTTGTGATGCTTGTGCGCCTACCATCACTTCCGTATCCAATGGGTTGCCACGCTTAATTTGATTCGAACGTTCAATTACCATTTCAATAAATTTATCATACATATCTTCTTGAATCAGCAAGCGAGATGGGCATGTGCACACTTCACCTTGGTTAAAGAAGGCAAGCACTGCACCCTCTACACATTTGCTCAAGAACTCATCTTCATGGTCCATCACATCAGAGAAGAAAATGTTTGGCGATTTACCACCAAGCTCAACCGAAGATGGAATAATATTTTCTGCCGCATATTTCATAATCATTGAACCCACAGGTGTTGAGCCCGTAAACGCAATTTTTGCAATGCGTGTGCTGGTTGCCAAAGCTTTACCCGCTTCTGTGCCATAACCATTCACAATATTTAAAACACCTGCTGGCAATAAATCGCCAATCAATTCCATCAATACAAGAATGGATGCTGGTGTTTGCTCTGCTGGTTTTAAGACCACACAGTTGCCCGCAGCCAATGCTGGGGCAAGCTTCCAAGCTGCCATTAATAGTGGGAAGTTCCATGGGATGATTTGCCCAACCACACCAAGCGGCTCATGGAAATGGTAAGCGACTGTATTATTATCAATCTCACCCATAGTGCCTTCTTGCGCGCGTATGCAACCTGCAAAATAACGGAAATGGTCTGATGTGAGTGGCACATCTGCATTTAATGTTTCACGAACTGCTTTACCATTGTCCCATGTTTCAGCCACAGCTAACATTTCTAGGTTTTCATCAATTCTATCTGCGATTTTAAGCAGAATATTTGAACGCTCTGTGACAGAGGCAGTTCCCCATGCATCTTTGGCAGCATGAGCGGCATCTAATGCCAAATTTATATCTTCTTCTGTGGATTGGGGAATTTTACAAAAGGGCTGACCATTTACAGGTGAAATATTATCAAAATATTTTCCCTTCACTGGGGCGACCCACTCACCACCAATGTAGTTTTCATATAATGGCTTAAAGTTTATCACCGCACCATCAGTATTTGGATTACTATATTGCATATTCGTCCTCTCCGTTTTGTTATTTTCTTATGCCAACAGCATAAAAGAAAGGTTAAAGCAGTGAGGTTGGAGAAAGGTAGGTTGTTATTCTATGGTATGTGGGACAGGTAAGTTGATGCCTGTGGAGTTTTTCATCAGCAGCTGTTTGATGATGCCCGCATTGCCCAAAGCTTTCATGCCCAAACCTCGCATTTTTATCCATGCAGGAAGTTGCGCTTTAAAACTTTGATGCAAAGCTTCCATGCTTGCCATGGTCATCAACACATCAGGCATACGCAGCTTCATATATCGGGTAAGCACATCCATATCGCCCCAATCTTCATCAAACTTACGCGCTTCCACAATTTCCTGTGCCAATACCATAGCATCGCGCAAACCAAGGTTTACGCCTAAGCCTGCTAAGGGATGAATACTATGTGCCGCATCGCCAATCAATGCCAAACGAGGGCGCACAATATGGCGAGCCAGTTGCCCTTTGAGCGGAAAGGCAGCGCGTTTACCCACTTCCACAACACCACCAAACACACCTCCCACTTCAAGGTTTAACTCATCCATAAAATCATCATCAGATAATGCTAATAATTCATCAGCACGTTCATCAGCTGCACTCCACACAATCGAGCATAAATCATTTTTCATGGGCAACAATGCCAAAGGCCCTGTGT
>JALUNK010000230.1 GCA_027055255.1 Ghiorsea sp. | reverse complement strand
GAATACAAGGGGGAAGTTTTAAGCGGTAGATTTACCATCTATTATATAGTAGTCTGATGTTTTTGATACTAAATAATCATGCCATATGTAAAGTTGCAGCCGTGAATACTTCTAAACCATACCACACTGAGTCTGGTGTTGCCCTGATTATGGTCTTGGGTATCGTGGCTATTATTGCAGCATGGGCAAGCACTGCTGCCTATGAAGATATGATTTCCATCCAACGCATTGAAAACATTCAAGATGAAACACGCGCTACAATGGCAAGTGAATCTACTGTGCCGCTCACAACCATTGTATTAAAAGAAGAGTACTTAATATCTAATAATCCGCCCGTTGATTCCTTAGACGAAGAATGGGCACAGGATTTACCACCCTTCCCTATCGATGATGGTCTGATTGCTGTGCAACTCTTGGATATGAATCGCTTTTACAATCTCAATGATTTGGTGGATGCAAACGGCAAAGTTATATCTACGCATGTCACCGAAGTCAAAAACCTGTTTCGTCTGTTGGACTTAAATCTTGATTTGGTGGATGCGCTCATTGACTGGATGGATAAAGATGATATTCCGTATGGCATTGGTGGTGCAGAAGACAGCGCATACTACAGTAAAGATTATAAAATCAAGAACAACCATTTGGATAATTGGAGTGAACTTAAGCTCATTTATGGCTTTGACACTAAGGTGCTGAAAGCACTTGAACATGTTGCCACGGTTCGACCATCTACAGGAACAACCACTATTAATATCAACACTGCCCAGCCTTTTGTGCTTAGAGCCATCTTTATCAAGATGACCGCAACTGATGAAGAAAATCTTTTTGCAGATAGACCCTACACCAAACTCAGCGATGGTATCAATAATCAAACTTGGAAACAGAACGTGAGCCTTTCGCGCTTGAAGGTCGCCAGTGATGCCTTTATGCTGCGCACTCATGCCATGTTTGGTCGAGCAAATGTGCGCGAGGAGTATATATTGTCCCGAAACGGTCAAACTATAACATTGTTATCGCGTGAACGCCTTGGCTGGCAATTCTAATGACTGATATTTCAAACACATGTATATCTTGGTGCCCTGCTGGCATGGGCGTTCGCAGCAACGATGGAGATATTTCACTGCTTGCTATCGAAAATACTGAAGATAGTTCCAGTTTACCTCAACTTCCTGAAAACCTCACCGGTGTTCAGTATATATATATACCTTTAGAGACATTACTGGTTCGTCACTTTCAATTTCCACTCAAACACCCCCGTTTTTTAGACAAAGACATTTTACTAGAAGAGCTTGCCGATACAGCAGGCATTGAACCTGATGAATGGTGGCTGTCATGGCAGACAAACACTGTAGATGATGGCATCTCTGGTTTGGTGTTTGGCTTGAAGAAAAAGAACAAAGAGGACATGCAAAACACATCACCTTGGCAAGGTGCGCCCCTATTATTGGTTGATGGTTGGCAACGCCTGAACCACTGCTTGCAAGACCACAGCGATGCAGCAGTGATTGATATGGATGAAGAAGGTGTATTTTTTGGCGTTTTTAAACAAGGCACTTGGCTTGGTATGCGGCGCTTAAATGCAGACATGAGCGATAAAGACGTGTGTACATCCATTGCACAACAGACGCTCTGGTCATTGCAATCCATGGGGTTTGATGCTGAAACCATGCCTATACTTGGTCATATCACTGGTGATTTTTCTGTCGGCTTAACCATCAGTGAAGAAAATATACAAGCAGATGCACTTAGTGAGCTAGCACCCCGTCACGTTATCAATTTAAACTTGCCCGAACCCCGTGCAAAGGAAGCATTAAACTTACGTCATGGCTCATGGGCAAAGCGCAAAACATCGGCAAACATTCAAGCATGGTATCGACCTGCCTTATTCGCTGCTGCTATCGTGATACTATGGTTAGGTCTAACTATTGCAGATAATTATCGTTTAACATCGAAAATTGCAGCTATGGATGCCAGTATTGAACAAGCTTTTCACCGCGGGTTGCCAGAACAACCTGTAATCATTGATGCTCTCGCCCAGCTGCGCCAAGCTGCTGGTGGGAAAGGCATTGCATCACAAAGCAATGTTAGCCAACAGCTTTATGTCATCAGTCAGGCATTTCAAGATACGCCATGGGAGATGCAATCTCTGACGATTGACAAAGCTGGTGTTTCATTGGCAGGGAAGGTGAGCAGCTTGGATACCCTCAACACTATCAAAGAGAAACTATCCAAATTCAGTGGGCAGAGCGTACGTATTGCCGACACCGACCTCAAAGGCAATGAAGTCGCATTTAAGGTGCGTTGGTAATGGGTAACCTCATCAATCCATTAAAGCTTAAAATTGAAAGCATTTGGCAACAAACTTTTGCACCTAAATACAATGCGCTGGATGATTCTGAACAACGGATTGTGCGCATTGCGGCTGTGCTTATCCCACTTATTCTTTTTGTGTTTGGCATTGTGCTGCCAATCATGGATAAAAACACAGTCCTGCAACATGAGATAAGTTTATTGTCGAAAAAAGTAGCTGAGGCCAATCAGTTGGCAGACAAAATCGCCACCAAACCTAAAAATACTAAGGCTGGTAATGGAAGTATTTTAAGCCAAGTGGATGCGCTTGCGCGTCAAACGCAAGTGCGTAATTTCATGACACGTTTGCGTCCTCAGCCCTTATCCAATGGCAACCAAAAACTGCAAACCCAAATCAAAGATGCACCATATAAAGATATTGCAGCGTTTATTGTTGCTTTGGAACAAGCGGGTTTATCCTTATCTCAGGTCAAAATCCAAAAAACCAAACCTGGTTTTGTTCATATGCAAGCTGTGATTGGTCAATGATATGAGTGCTGCTATCGCCAAGCCATTAAGCACACGTTTCCTCATTACACTTTTTATCATCGTTTTGCCCATCTTTATAGTTATCCGTTGGGATAGTTCTACTTGGCTTGATACACAAATTCAGCAAGCTGCATCAGATGCTGGTTACCAACTGACATATTCCGATTTAAGCGTGTCTGGGCTGAGTCTGAGATTACAGCATGTACATATTCAGCAACAGCAAAACACACTGAACCTTGATTCACTTGAAATCAGCCCTTCCTTATCCAGCCTCATGTCAGGCATATTGGGAGCAGACATTGTTGCATCTTGGTTGGGCAATCCTATAAGCGCATCCATATCTTCAGATAATGATTTACTCATACTCTCTAACATTGATGCCATGGTTGATGTCAGCCGCATTGAAAAACTTAATATACCCGCCCAACTTGCAGGGCTTATGCACTTGCAAGGTGATTTAGTCTTGCAGCAAGGCAACGGTTTACCTCACTCCGGCAAACTCAACCTCACATGGAACCAAGCTAAAGCAGGGCTAGCTCAACCTGAATTTACATTGGGCGACTACACCATGGATTTAAATAGCGTTCAAGATGCAACCCAGCCATGGCAATGGACCATTGCTGGCGGAAGTGGTGTTTCCCTCCAAGGTTCTGGTACCGTTTTACCGACCATGCCCGACCCCAAACAATGGCTTGTGAATGGTTTAATCGAAACAAAAATAGATAACTCTAACCCCTCATTATCCATGATGATGCAAAGCATGATGGGCAGCACCCAAGCCAAGTTTCGCATTTCAGGCTCGCTTGAAGCACCAAGAACGGATATTGTTCGCTAATGTCATACCTTGTTTTAGCGCGTAAGTGGCGACCCCAACGTTTTACCGACTTAGTCGGACAAGATGTTACCGTGCGTACACTGAAAAATGCACTCTCCAACAACCATTTGGCACATGCTTATTTGATGACTGGCATTCGTGGCGTAGGCAAGACCACCATTTCACGGTTGATGGCTATGGCAGTCAATTGCACTTCAGCACAAGAGGGTGAGCCGTGTGGCATTTGCGACTCATGCACTTCGATTGCCAAAGGCAACAACCTTGATATCCAAGAAATGGATGCGGCAAGCCATACAGGCGTGGATGATATTCGCGAAATCCTTGATGGTGTACGTTATCCACCTGTTCACCTTAAAACCAAAGTTTACATCATTGATGAAGCACATATGTTGTCCAAGTCTGCATTCAATGCGCTACTTAAAACACTAGAAGAGCCGCCTGAAAATGTGATGTTCATTTTGGCAACCACCGAATCAGACAAGCTACCCATCACTGTGCGTTCACGCTGCCAACGTTTTGATTTGCGCCGACTGAATGTCGATGAAGTTGCAGACTATTTGGCATATGTACTCAAAGAAGAAGGCATCAACACCAATCCTGACGCATTACAAGTTATTGCTAAAGCTTCCGATGGTAGTGTTCGTGATGCTCTTTCACTTACCGAGCGTGTATTGGCCTTTTCTAGCCAAGATATCACCTTGGAAGATGTGCAACAGTCACTAGGGCTGATTGGCTCAGAACAGGTGCAATATTTAACGGATGCAGTGTTACATGGTGATGCACAATTGGCTGTTAATATCTTACGTGAAACGCGTGAAATGGGCATTGCACCCGCACATTTATTGCGTGAGTTGTCAGAGCGTCTACATGAAATGATGTGTTGCAAACTGGATGAAAGTCTTGTGCCGCAAGGTGTAAACACGCAAACCCAACATTGGCTACTTCAACAAGCCGAGTGCTGGAGCAACCAAGCTTTGGATATGCGCTATCAAGTTGTCATCCATGGCTTACGCGATTTAATGATGATTGATGAGCAACGCGGCGCAGAAATGATTGCTATGCGCTTGGCACATTTGAATAGCATTTCACCGCCTGAAAAAGAATTACCCCCTCTAGATTCCGCGCAAAAAAAAACACCTGAAAACGTAATATCGCCGCAAAAACGTGAATTCACGCAAACAGTTGTTACCCCTGAACCTGTTCAACCTGAAAGTATACCCGATGAAAACCTGCAAAACGATGAAGCGCAAGCTGCAACCCTAACACAACCCATAGAACCTGAAAAACATCATATTGAAACAGAATCGCCCACATCTTGGGCACAAGCAATGGAGCAGTATCACACCTTAAAGCCAAGTATTGCTGCCCATTTAGAACATGTGATTTGTAAATCTTTTACAGACCACGAAGTTTGTTTATTGCTTAATACACACCAGCAACAATCCATCAATGAAGCTGAACGAAAAAACTTTGCATCTTGGTTGAAACGGCCTGTAACTTGGTCGGAACATCAAGGGCAAGAAGGTGAAAGCTTGTTGGCACAACAGCAACGTGAAAAAGATGAATATGAACGCAAGCTGTGGCAGCAGGCTGAGGCTGATCCACATGTGCAACTGCTTAAAGAAAAGCTAGGCTGCCGTTTGGTGAATGTTCGCCCGCCTGAAGTGCCAAATTCAGAACAAAATGAGCTTGAACGCCCTACTGAGGATGATTGAAATGACCATTCAAGTAACATTCAAAGATAAAACATACCAATGTGACAGTAGCAGGCCCTTATTATCGACCCTGCTCGAACAGGGTGCATTTGTACCCTACAGTTGCCAAGCTGGTTTGTGCCAAGCTTGCATGTGTAAAGTAACACAAGGGGTTGTTCCTTCTGAAAGCCAAGCACCATTGGATAAACATTTGCAAGAACAAGGTTGTTTCCTACCCTGCATATGCAAACCAAGCCAAGACATAAGTATAGAGCTTGCCACCAAAGCCAATATTACTTTGGCCGAAAAAAATATCTCTGACTTTGCAAGTTATACCACCATGGTTCTTGAAAAAACATGGCTCAATGATGATGTATTGCGCCTTTGTTTGGTGCGCCCTGAATCGCTAGAATACCGAGCAGGTCAATTCATTAACCTTACCCAACCTGAAAGCAAACTCACGCGCAGCTATTCCCTTGCTTCTTTGCCCTGTGAAAACTTTTTGGAGCTACACATCAAACGCGTACCCAATGGACGCATGAGCAATTGGTTATGTGATGAGCTGCAATGCGGTGAAAACATTGAAATATCAGGGCCATCCGGAGCATGCTATTACCAACAAGAAGAACAGGAACAAGATATTATTCTAGCAGGTGTCGGCACTGGTCTTGCCCCTTTATTTGGTATTCTTCGCGATGCATTAGAGTCTGATCACCAAGGTCAAATTCACCTGTTTCAGGCTAGCCTCAACCAAAAAGGTTTGTATTATCAAAATGAAATTCAAGATATCGTCAATGATGTGAAAAACCTAACCTATATCCCTTGTGTACTTCAAGGCGAAGCTCCCAGCAATGGCAAACAAGGTGCAATTGATAAGCTTATTATCGACACATTGGGGGATTGCACGGGTAAACGGGCATATTTATGTGGTGATGATGCTGTAGTCCAAGCCATGAAAGAAACATTATTGCAAAATGGACTAACTGAAAATGATATATTAGCTGATGCTTTTATTTCTTCCAAATAGGTTAAAGCATATCCTCTAACTTAGCTTTAAGTTTGGCTTTGTTTTCAACAAAAGCTACGGGAGCATAGGTACATAAACTATGGCATTCAAAAGTTGTAAACGGAATACCTTTGGCTTTAAGCTCATCAGCTAAAGCTTGCCCACCATAACCTTTACAGTTTTGACCCAAACATACTTCGATTTTCATAAGTGAGTATGCTATGCAAAAAGTAGTATCAAGCTAGGGTAATACCTGTGTATAAAGTGGAGTGGTTGGCACAGCTTTATCATAGAAGTAATAAGTAAATTTGGTGTAATCGCCCGCATCATCACAAAACTCATGATAGTTCCCTTGTTTATCTACGGAGCCACCACAGCCTTGCTTGTTATATAATGTTGAAAACAAGGGGTAGTCAGCCAGAAAATCCACGGGCAGTTCAGACCCTGTAAACATATAAGTAAAGTTATAATTTGGATCATGAGAGATAAGATTATATGTGTTTCCTGCAATCCCCACAGTAATAGTCAACAATAAAACGTCATTAGTCGCCTCAACAGGTACAGGAATGTCCCGTGCGTATTTCACATCATTTCCCAGTGCGCACAAATGTGTTTTGTTATCCCATTGAGCGTACTTCATTGCAGGCATACACAACATTTGATACGGCAAAGCATTACTTGTTACACCCAAGCCCTGAATTACATCTGCAACAACAGGCAAACTATGTAGATACACAGAACCACCTGTACTCGGTTGGTACAAGTTGACCAAGTTCCCATTATATTCAACAGCTTTATCTGCCGCTACCAAAGTTTGGTTACGCTTTAATATAATTGTGCTTGCTTGACCCGTTTGCAGATTTACCTTCAACAATGGGTTAAGAGAGGGAACTTCATTATTAACCCAAGCCGTATCACCTGCCTGATTCACAAATAGCTGGTTCCCTGCCGTAATTGGGAACATTGTTTTTTTCTCCCACTGCTGCGTTCCTGTATTCCACATATATAGCGACTGTGTAGTTGGAGACGTATCCCTAACAGCATCCGTTGCGATAAAGTATTTCTGCCCCGAGGCATCTTCTGCCACATTTGAAGGGTTAGGGGCAATATAGCTCCCTGTAGGTGTTGGGAAATCAGGGCAGCCTGTTAAGGATAAAGAAACTAATAATAAAAGTGTCATTCTCATCATGTTTGATACCAGCATATGCTTTTTCCTCTTATCAGGATTTCGCTCAAAGCAAAAGGTAAATGGCAAAACATGAAAATATCATGAAAAGGAAAACACCAAATATAAAAGGTTAATGATTATTGATAAATTATCCTCTACTGAGGCAGCTCCCAAAACCAGCCTTTACAACACCCTAATAGCTAAGAGTATTCCGCTGTGATTTCCAACAGCTCCCTCATATCCATTCGTTTGTTTTACGCTGCATACTTTGCGGCTATGGGGCTAATCCTGCCCTATTTTCCTGTGTATCTCACGGATTTAGGGTTGAATACATTTTGGGTGGGTATATTCGTGGGTGCTCTTGCTGCCACCAAAGTGATTGCACCACCCCTCGCAGGCCTTTTACTGGAATATCGCAACACCAATACCCGTACCTTTTTATTGATAACAGCAAGCCTTGCCACATTAGCATCGGCTGCACTTATCCCAAACATGGATATGACATGGATGCTAGGTGTGGTTATTATATTCGGCTTTTTCTGGGCTGCAATCTTACCACTTACCGATGGTTTGTCTTTGGTGGTTTCTGAATTATCCGTCATGAGTTACGGGCGCTTAAGGGTTTGGGGCTCGGTCGGGTTTGTCGTGGCATCGTTTACAGGTGGCTTATGGTTGGTGGGTAATAATATTAACCTATTTCCTTGGATATTAACTGGCTTGCTCATTCTCACCACCCTTGCTGCTATTGGCTTCCCTGATTTAAGCGCATTGAGTAATGAAACCAAACAAACTTCATCATCCCAACCCAATCAAAAAGCATTCATATGGCTTCTCTTTATTGGTTTTTGTATGCAAGCCTCACATGGCGCATATTACGGCTTCTTCAGCTTGTATATGCTTGATGCTGGCTATTCAGGTGGAGAAATCGGGTTCTTTTGGATTTTGGGTGTGCTCGCTGAAATTTTGTTGATGTGGTATTGGAGTAAATCTATTCAAAAAGCTTCGCCTGTATGGGTGCTGACCATTTGTTTACTATTGGCATCCTTTCGTTGGTTTGGGCTGGCTATCACCACCCATGTATTTGCGATTGTTCTTTTGCAACTCTTACACGCCGCAAGTTTTGCAGCCTTTCACCTTTCTGCTGTGGTATGGATACGCAAGTTTGCCAAACCACACCGCCAAACATCCGCCCAAGGCTGGTATAGTTCCATTGGTTTTGGCTTAGGTAGCACGTTAGGCATTATGCTTTGCGGTATCATTGTGGAAAGCCAAGGTTATGCCACCGCATTTTATGCATGTACATTTACTGCCCTATTGGGTTTACTTGCAGTGTGGCAACTTAAAAAAGCAAGGGAGAGCATATGACAAAAGGCAAACACCTACACGTTCTTGGCATTTGTGGCACAGCCATGGCAGCCATCACTTCACTTGCCAAAGCCAAGGGCTGGAAAGTCACAGGCTCAGATGCCAATGTCTACCCTCCTATGTCCACCTATCTAGAAAGTATGGACGTAGAGATTGCGACATTTTCAGAAGAAAATTTAAAGCTTACACCTGACCTTTGCTTGATTGGTAATGCCATGAGCAGGGGCAATGTAGAAGTAGAATACATCTTAAACCATGATTTACCTTATATGTCGGGGCCTGAGTTTGTGGGTCGTTATATCTTACCGAATCGCCATGCCGCTGTGGTGGCTGGCACACATGGAAAAACGTCTTCTTCATCCCTTTTAACGTGGGTACTGCAAACAGCAGGAAAAGAGCCAGGGTTTATGATTGGCGGCATACCTGAAAACTTTGGTGAAGGTGCTATTATTGGTAATTCTTCCCCTTTCACACCATTTATCATTGAAGGGGATGAGTATGACACTGCCTTCTTCGATAAACGCTCCAAATTCATCCATTATCATGCCAAAACCTTGATTCTCAACAACCTTGAATTTGACCATGCCGATATCTTTGAAAACTTGGATGCTATCAAGGTTCAATTCTCACATTTGTTGCGTACCGTGCCTGAATCAGGCTGCATCATCGCCAATGCTGATGATGCCAATATCATGGATGTAATCGAACGAGGTGTTTGGACGCCTATCACTACCTTTGCCGAACTCGGCACAGATGCGGATTGGCAGTGGCAAGCTTTGGAAGAAGATGGTTCACACTTCAAATTGTATCAAGATGGCAGTGAATGCTTTGAAGTCACATGGGAAAGCATTGGCAAACATCATGTAGCCAACGCCTGTGCTGTTGCTGCTGCGGCAACGGCAATGGATGTTTCACTTACTGACATCAAACAAGCTTTTGAAACATTTAAAGGGGTTCGCCGCCGCATGACCAAGATTGGCGAAAAGCATGGCATCACCATTTATGATGATTTTGCACATCACCCCACTGCGATTGCAGGCATTGTTGATGCTGTGAAAGCAGGCATGAATCATCAAGGAAAGCTTTGGGTCATTGTTGAACCCCGCTCCAACACCATGCGCACCAATATTCATCAAGATAGACTACCTGCTTCGCTTCAAAGTGCCGATCAGGTAATTTTTACCCCTCCATCAGACAGGAATATAACTAAAAAAGATTTGCTCGATGTAAATAAGGTATGTGCAGACTTGGAAAACATGAATGTAGCTGCCCAAGTCATCCCAACAACAGACATTATTATTGAGACGGTTCGCACACAAGCACAACCCCATGATATTGTATTGATTCTATCCAACGGTGGCTTTGAAAATATCCACCAACGCCTACTCCAAACCTTATAAATACTGTGCCTAAAACTACAAAACGCAGTGATATGCACTTTGGTGAGTTCATTGCTTTGATGGCATTGTTGATGTCACTGATGGCATTATCCATTGATATTATGCTACCCGCCATGGCGCAAATTGGACAAGACCTGCATGTTAGCTCAAGCAATGATAACCAACTGATTATATCTTTACTCTTTTTAGGGTTTGGCTTGGGCATGATTTTTTACGGCCCTTTATCGGACAGTTTTGGTCGCAAACCTGCCATATACCTTGGGCTCTCTATTGCCATTGTCGGCTGCACGATTTCGCTTGTTGCTGAATCTTATTTTATCATGCTTTTAGGTAGATTTTTACAAGGTTTAGGGCTTGCTTCTGCGCGCATTATCACGATTGCTTTGGTTCGTGATTTATACCATGGCAATGAAATGGGTAAAGTTATGTCGTTGATTATGGCTTTGTTTATTCTCGTACCGATTTTAGCACCTGCACTGGGGCAAGGTATTCTGTTTATTGCTCACTGGCGTATGATTTTTGTCTTTATTTTAGCCTTGAGCATGTTGGTTTTACTTTGGTTTGCCCTCAGGCAAGTTGAAACCATACATCAAGAGGATAAAACGCCCTTTTCACTGCGTAACATTGGTCAAAACCTGTGGCTCATCCTGAAAAATAAGGAAGTGATGACATACACAGTAATGTCTGGCTTTGTGTTTAGTGCATTCTTAGGTTATCTCAATTCAGCCCAACAAATTTTTCAAGAGCAATATCATTTAGGCGTAAAGTTTCCTTTATATTTTGGCACACTCGCCATTTCAGTTGGCCTTGCTTCATTGCTGAATGCTAAGCTGGTCATGAAATACGGTATGCATGATATGTCCAAATATGCATTGCTTATGATTAGCCTCATTTCCATTCTTTTCTTTTGGTTCAGCAGCGGTACAAATGGTAACCCTACCCTTTGGCAGCTGATGCTCTACCTTGCCATTGTATTGTTTTGCTTTGGCATACTTATGGGCAACCTCAATGGGTTAGCTATGGAGCCTTTAGGACATATGGCAGGTATTGGCGCATCATTGGTGGGCGCTGTATCCACATTTATTGCCGTACCCTTTGGTGCTGTGATTGGGCAAAGTTATGCGTTATCCGTACAGCCCCTCATTTCAGGCTTTATTATCTTTTCCACACTATCGCTATTGGTCATGTTCTGGCTAAAACAACAGGAACAAAAATCATGATAGAAATTCATAGGCAACCCCTTTAGTGTAAGCCTTAAAATCAACTTCGGAGCCCCTTATATGCAACATACTATTGTCCAAATTCAACCCCTACCTCACGGCGAAGGCTTAGAGCTTCCCTTTTATGCTTCTGCCCAAGCTGCAGGCGCTGATATTCGCGCAGCCATTGATGAAGATATCGTGCTTCAATCGGGCGAACATAAACTCATCAAAACGGGTTTTGCCATGGCTTTAGCTGATGGTTATGAGGCGCAAATCCGACCACGCTCTGGGCTAGCTTATAAATATGGCATTACCGTACTCAATTCTCCTGGCACGATTGATGCAGATTATCGCGGGGAAGTTGGTGTGATTCTCGTCAACCATGGCAAAGAGCCTTTTACCATCACCCGAGGTGAGCGCATTGCACAAATGGTGATTGCGCAATTCGTACAAGCTGATTTTAACAAAGTAACAGAGCTTTCTGAAACCGTACGCGGTGAAGGTGGTTTTGGCAGCTCAGGGCGCAAGTAATGAGCCACCCTGTCATTCCCGCGAAGGCGGGAATCCAGTTGTCCGATTTAGGCTGTGTTATGATATGGATTCCCGCCTTCGCGGGAATGACAAATAAGTTATAAGATGACTAAACGTATTGGTCTTTTTGGCGGCAGCTTTGACCCGCCTCACCTTGGTCATAAAGCATTGGTTGATAGTGCGTTCAAGCGATTGGCACTTGATGAAATATGGGTAATACCCGTGGGGTTGCCCGTACACCGTCAGCTTTCAGACAAAGCAACACCTACACAACGCCTAAGTTGGTTATCTTCCATGTTTGCTGATGATATACGTGTGCGTATTATTGATTGGGAAGTCAATCGACCACAACCTACCCCAGCCATTGCCACCCTGCGCCGCTTTCAGGCTGAAAATCATAACATCATTCCGCTTTGGTTAATGGGTATGGATTCATTCTTGAATATGCCAAACTGGGTGGAATATCCCAAGCATCAAAAGCTTTGTAACCTCGCCGTATTCCAGCGTAAAGGCATAAAAGAAGCTTTGGAAACAAATGGTTGGAAAAAAAGAAAACTCAACCAAACGCTAAAGGGAGCAGGGAATTTGATATGGGTTGATAGTGAGCTACCCGATATTTCCGCCACACAATTTCGCCTCGAACCTGAGCAACATCAAGCTGATTTACATCAAGACACCTGCAATGCAATTTCAGCATGTTATGCTTCGGACTTAACCCCATCCATAAAGAGAGAAAAACATGAGTGAACGCATAACATTAGAACAATTAAACGCTGAAGTGATTGAAGCTATCGAAGATAAAAAGGGCTTGGATATTATCACTATAAACGTGCAAGGTCGCTGCAACTTTGCTGACCAATTTATCTTGGCAACAGGTAGAACTGACCGCCAACTTAAAGCACTTGCCAACGGCGTACGTGAAGTTGGACATAAATATGAGCTGACTGCTCGTGTTGATGGTATGGAAGCTTTAGAATGGTTGGTTGTTGATTTGGGCGACATTATCGTACACCTCTTCTTGCCTGATGTTCGTGAATCTTTTCAACTCGAACGCCTTTGGAGTGTACCTGAAGAAAGCGCATCTAAGGACACCCAGAATAACGCATGAAATTAAGGCTTCTGGTGGTCGGCAAGGCTGGTAAAGATTTTAGGGATTATGAAGCATCCTTAAAAAAACGACTGCAAGGTTCACATCAATTTGATATTGTTGAACTACCTGAAAGTAAAGCTAAGCAGATGAATCAAATTAAAGCTGATGAGGCTAAGTCTATTTTAAAAACGGCGAAGAAAGGTTTTGTGTTGTTTGATGAAAAGGGAAAAAGCTTAAGCAGCATGCAGTGGGCTGATTTTTTTGAAGGACAAGTGGGTAATGCTCACATTGATTTCGTCATTGGTGGTGCTGCAGGTGTATCTGATGAAGTACGCAGCCAAGCTTCACACACTTGGAGCTTATCTAATTTAACGCTACCTCACCAACTTGCCCGTGTGTTGGTGGTAGAACAGTTATACCGCGCTTTTTCCATTATCCAAGGGCATCCGTACCACAAAGTATGAAATATTTAACACCCTTATTTGTATTGATACTGTTATTTGCAATGCAAACGCCAGCTGTAGCACGCAATGTTCAAGCTGAATTGCATACCCTACAGAAGCAGAAAAAAATCATTCGTCAGGCGCAACTGGAGCTCAAACAAGCACTGGGTAATGTGGGCAAAAATCTTAAAAAACTGGATATAGAATTACTCACTGCCCGCAAAGCATACCGCCAAGTTCGCATTGAGATTGTAGCCACTGATAAACGCTTGAAAGAATTGTCTGTTCAAAAAGAAAGTATGCAACAAAGCATGCAAAATTTATTCAATCAAATGCTTCGAGAAGCGCAAGCGGCATACCGGCATGGGCGACAACAATCGGTATGGGTAGATATGCTATCCAATGTTTCCATCTCTGAATTACCTCACCGCCAACATCTCCTCAAATATGCCTTGATATCGCAAGAACAAAGTAGGCAAGCTTGGCAACAAAAGGTTATCGAACTCACTGTCATTGAAGATGAAGAGAAACAAAAGAAAACTGAACTTCTAACATTAAAAGAAGAACGTAAAGATGCAGAACGTATTTTGGTGAATAAAATTGCAAAGAAAAAGAAGGCTGCCAAAGCTTTGCGAGCCGACTTAAACAAGAAAAAGAAACAAGAGCGTCGGTTAGCAAGGCAAGAAAAAGCATTGCAACGTCTACTTCAAGGGCTTGGTGATACCCTTCTTGCCAGTGACAAAAAAGGAAAATCATTATCTGTTCGCAAACAAAAAGGACGTATGCCTTGGCCTATAAATGGCAGTATTATGGTTGGCTTTCATCAAAAAACATCAACGGGGGTCAAGCTTTCTGGCGTGCACCTTGCTCCTAAGAAACGCAGTGAAGCTGGCAGGCAAGTGAAAGCATCTGCATCAGGGCAAGTTCGATATGCAGATTGGTTTGGTGGTTATGGTTTAATGATGATTGTTGATTATGGGCATGGCATCATGGCAGTGTATGCCCATAATGATGCTCTGCATAAACAAGTGGGTGATTGGATTGAAAAGAATGAAATTTTAGCTGAGGCAGGTAGCACAGGTTGGGTTGACGATACCCGTCTATATTTTGAAATTCGTGATAAAGGAAAACCTGTAAACCCCGCACGCTGGTGCAAGAAATAAAGAAGAATTGAGGAAAATTATGACTTTAAAGACAACACGTATCATCGTTACATTGGGCACTTGTGCCGCACTAACCATGGCTTGGCTGACATGGTCACCACAAGCATCCATCACGCAAGCCAATGCCGCTACCGATTATGCGGAAATGAAAAAGTTCTCTGACGTTATGAATGCAGTGCGTAAATATTATGTAGAAGAAAAAACAGACACAGAATTATTAGAAGGCGCGCTCAAAGGTATGCTATCTAATCTTGATCCACATTCCACATATATGAACAAAGAAAGCTTTGGCAAAATGATGGAAGATACCAGCGGTGAATTTGGTGGCTTAGGCATTGAGATTTCCAAAGCTGATGGCGGCATCAAAGTGGTATCCCCCATCGAAGATACACCCGCTGAACGCGCTGGCTTAACATCGGGCGACCTGATTATTAAAATTAAAGATGTATTAGCGCGTGATATTTCGGTGACTGAAGCAGTGAAAATGATGCGTGGAAAACCTGGCACCAATATCGATATCACCGTGTTCAGGGAAAGTGAGGGGCGTACCTTTAGTGTAAACATTAAACGAGCTATTATTCAGGTCGCATCCGTAAAAACAGACATCTTAGCACCTGGATATGCTTATTTGCGCGTTACTCAATTCCAAGAACATTCTTCAGAACAGCTCAAAGAAAAATTAGCTGAAATTCGCAAACAATCGGGTGGGAAGATCTATGGTGCAGTCTTAGATTTGCGTAATAATCCTGGTGGTCTACTTGATCAAGCGATTGAAATCAGTGATCTATTCCTTGATGAGGGTGGTATTGTAAGCACCAAATCACGAGTAGGCAGCAACACACAATCCAATGCGAGCAAAGGTGATGAACTTCTAGGTGCCCCACTTATCGTATTGATTAATGGTGGCTCTGCTTCAGCTTCTGAAATTGTCGCAGGTGCATTACAAGACAATAAACGAGCAGTGTTAATGGGAACACGCAGCTTTGGTAAAGGCTCAGTGCAACGTATTATCCCTTTATCTGATGGCTCTGCTTTTAAGCTTACTACTGCCCTCTATTACACGCCAAGTGGTCGCTCTATACAAGCTACTGGTATTGACCCCGACGTTGAGGTGAAGGCTGTACGTGTTAAAGTAGAAACTGACAAAGATAACCCAGCCATAAGCATGCATGAAGCAGATATGAAAGGTCATTTGGCCAATGGCAATGGCAAATCAAAAACAAAAAAAGAAGAAGAAGCTTTGCCTGGTCAGCCCAGTGAACAAATGATTGAGCGCTTAACCAAAGATGTTCAGCTTCAACGTGCTTTAGATTTACTCCAAGGTTTGCACGTACTACAAAATATTTCTTAAATTACGTTGGCAAAAAAACATACTCAGAAAAAAGGTGGTTCAAACCTTTCGCTTATCAAATGGTTCACTTTATTACTTGCCTGTGGTTTCCTCTTTTGGTTCGCTTTAGGGTTTTATCAAAACTATACCCTCAATCATGCGCCTCCTATGGATGAGATCGTAGACAATGAGGCATCTATAGGTGAAATCATTGCTCCCATGGTCGAACCCGCCCATGAGACATTTACATTGATATTTGAAGATAAGTTACCCGAACCCATTCGTAAGCAAACAAGTAGATCAACCACAACCACAGACAAACATCAAATCGCCCTAATCATTGATGATGTTGGCTATGATATGAAAGCATTTCGACGTTTACTCGCATTACCCTTCCCCATTACAGTATCTATCTTACCCGATGCGCCCTACGCCAAACAAGCAGCTCAGGCAGCTTTCCAACATGGTATACCTGTGATGTTGCATATGCCTATGCAAACAAGTAATCCGAAATACACCAGTAAAATGGAAAAGTTTTACTTACACTCCGCCATGAGTAAAACCATATTTACGCAAGTCTTTGAAGATGCTTTGGTCAAAGTTCCTCATGCAGTTGGCATCAATAATCATATGGGTTCGGCTCTAACAGAGAATGATAAGGCTATGCAGTGGTTAATGGCGTTGTGTAAAAAGCACGGGTTATTTTTTATTGATTCGCGCACTTCAGCAACATCTGTCGCTGCTAAAGTTGCCAAAGAACAAGGTCTTTCTTGGAACACGCGCGATATTTTCTTAGACCATAGCATCGAAGCCAAGGCACTAGCACATGCTTGGCAGTCCGCGCTATCGTGCGCTTCACGAAATGATACCTGCGTAATGCTTGCTCACCCTCACAAAGAAACTGTTTCCTTCCTTGAAAAGAATATCAAAAGCGACTTTTATTCGCAGTTCATTTCCATAGAGAGTGCTTTAAAATAAAAAGTTAAAGTGCGCGTTTAAGTGCTTGGTAAAGCTGTTTCAAACTACACGGCTTCTGCAAAAATCCCGTTATTTCCATGTCTTTAAATTGGACTGCAACATCGTCTTCGCTATAACCACTGGATAATAAAACCTTCACGTTTGGGTTTATCTTTTGCAAGGCTAAAACACTGTCTCTGCCATTCATTTTCGGCATTGTCATATCCATAAATACCATCTGAATGTCTTTCCAATTTTTATGATATATGTCAGCTGCTTCAACACCATCATGTGCGACAACCACGGGAAAACCCAAATCCTCTAACATAACTTGTATGGTTTCCAATACAATTTCTTCATCATCAACCAATAGTATTTTACCACTTGGCTGAAATTTTTCGAGAGCGTCATACTCTTCATTCATTTCATCATCCTGATTATTCTCTTTATCTAGAGTCGGAAAAGCAATCCTAAAAATACTCCCTTTCCCTGACTCTGAATCTAATTGAATAAGCCCATGATGTCCACGCACAATACTCAGTATTGTACTCATACCTAAACCATGACCCGTAAATTTTGTTGTGAAAAATGGTTCGAATATTCGAGCCTGTGTAGGCTCATCCATGCCGCAACCTTCATCTTGAACTTCAAGGTAAACATATTCACCTTCGTTTGCGACTTCGCCTACCAAAAATGACATAGAATCATCAACCGTCATCAAACCTACACGTACAGAGATCATCCCCTGAACATTATCTTGCATAGCTTCATTTGCGTTGGTAATTAAGTTCATGATGACTTGCTGTATTTGTGATACATCTACTTTTACTTTTGGTATATCTTCTGGTAATTCATAGGTAATGCGTACATGCTTGAATAACGACACTTGTAAAAGCTTGGTCATTTCTAAAACTGTTGATGATAAACAAATCACTTCAAATGTAGCGTTACCTTGCCCTGCATAAGTAAGCATTTGTTTGCATAAACTTGCCGCATTCATGCTCGCTTGCTCAATTCGCGATAAATAAATAGCCAACTGTTCTGGCGAGCTTATATGCTTCTCTGCCAAACAAGTATTACCCAAGATTACCGACAATAGATTATTAAAATCATGCGCAATACCGCCCGTTAGCGCACCCAAAGAGGCTAACTTCTGATTCACATCAGATTCAATATGTTGACGTGGCTGCTCACACACTGCTGTATCTTGGTTGTTATGTTCGACATGAAATAAGCTTTCTTGTTCTCTCATGCTAATCACTTAGCAAGGATTGTTCCAAACCTTCAGGTGTTTCTATACCCATCATATCACAAAGCGTTGCCGCTAA
>JALUNK010000229.1 GCA_027055255.1 Ghiorsea sp. | reverse complement strand
ATGGCAAATAGTTTTTCAAGACGTTCAATCACCGAAGTCATTTCAAGTAATTCTTGTTTCTCTGCAACTTTTAAATTCAAGTGAGAAGCAATGGTGTCAGCCAATCTATCTACATCATCCACAGCAGTAATAGAAACCAAGACTTCTGGTGCAACTTTTTTATTTAATTTTGCATACAGTTCAAACTGGTTGATAACAGTGCGAGCCACTTGCTCCTGCTCACGCTCATCCTCATTGGCTTCAGATAACACTTCATAACGCGCACGCAAACAAACATCTTCTGTTAAATCATGAACACGAACACGAGACTGCCCTTCAACCAAAACCTTTACCGTACCGTCAGGTAGTTTCAGCATTTGTAAAATATTCCCTAAAGTTCCAACCTGAAATAATGCATCCAAATCTGGCGCATCATCCTCTGGGTTTTTCTGGGCTAGTAATACAATACTTTTACCTGCATTCATCACTTCTTCAAGTGCTGCTACCGATTTTTCCCTACCCACAAATAAAGGAACAATCATGTGGGGAAACATTACGATATCACGCAACGGCAACACTGGAAGTGTTGTTATATTATCTCCAGATTCGTTCGATTGAGAAACATCTATTTCAGCCAATGGGCACCTCTTTTTCATTACATTAAGGCGCAAACCACATCACGCGCCACAGAATATTATTGATAATGTTTTATAAGGGGAATTTCAAGCCCTAAAACGAAAAAAGCCTCGATTTACGAGGCTCTTAAAATCAAAGTTGTGAATAACTAAGCAACTTCTATATTTTTTTGTTTTTTCTTATAAACCAATTCTGGCTCAGCTTTGCCTTCAACAACATCAGCTGTAATCTTACATGCTTCAACATTATCCATGGTTGGCACATCATACATCACATCCAACATCACCGATTCCATAATTGCGCGCAAACCACGTGCGCCTGTTTTACGCAAAATAGCTTTATCAGCAATCGCATCCAATGCATCCTTGGTAAACGCCAAATCCACATTATCATATTTCAATAATGCTTGGTATTGTTTAACCAATGCGTTTTTAGGTTCAGTAAGAATTTCTAATAAAGCAGTTTTATCCAACTCAGTCAGCGTTGCCACAGCTGGCAAACGACCAACCAACTCAGGAATCAGACCAAACTTAATCAAGTCTTCAGGTTCAACACCTTTTAAACGCTCACCAATATCAATATCATCTTCAACATCAACCGTGGCACCAAAACCAATCGAACGCGTCTTACCACGGGCTTCAATGATTTTCTCAAGACCTGCAAACGCACCACCTAGAATAAATAGGATATTGCTTGTATCTACTTGGGTAAACTCTTGCTGTGGATTTTTACGCCCACCTTGGGGAGAAACGGAAGCAATCGTACCTTCAATTAATTTCAATAATGCTTGCTGAACACCTTCACCCGATACATCGCGTGTAATGGACGGTGAATCAGATTTCCTAGCTAATTTATCCACTTCATCAATGTAGATAATGCCACGCTGTGCTTTTTCTACATCACCATCAGCTGCTTGCAGTAGTTTCACAACAATATTATCGACATCTTCGCCCACATAACCTGCTTCGGTTAAGGTGGTGGCATCAGCAATAATAAAAGGAACATCAAAGATACGAGCTAAAGTTTGTGCTAATAATGTTTTACCACAACCTGTAGGCCCTAAAAGCAAAACATTACTTTTGGAAATTTCCACATCACTGCTTTCGTTATGTTTCATGCGTTTATAGTGGTTATAAACAGCCACTGATAATAGACGTTTAGGGTTTTCTTGCCCAATCACATAACCATCTAAGAATTCTTTAATTTCTTTTGGTTTGGGCAAACCTTTACTGGCTGATGAAGTTTCACTGTCTTTTTCATCCGACATTTCTTCAATCATGATATCATTACAAAGCTCTATGCATTCATCACAAATAAACACAGTTGGTCCTGCAATAAGTTTTTTTACATCATGCTGGCTTTTTCCACAAAAAGAACAGAATAACGTTGAATCACCATTAGAAGAAGCTGTCATTTTTAGCCCTCGCTTGCCCCTGAAGTAGGCACATCATTTCTAGAGGTTAATACCTTATCAACGATACCATACTCACAAGCAGCCTCTGCTGACAAGAAATAATCACGTTCAACATCGTCAGACAACTTCTCTAAAGGTTGTCCTGTATGTTTCGCCATCATTCGATTTAAGTCATCTTTCAACTTCAAAATTTCTTTGGCATGAATCTCAATGTCCGTTGCTTGACCTTGGAAACCACCGAGTGGCTGGTGAATCATGATACGCGCATTGGGTAAGGCATAACGCTTACCTGGTGCACCTGCAGCTAACAAGTGCGCCCCCATAGATGCAGCTTGCCCCACACACAATGTCGATACATCACAACGAATATATTGCATAGTATCATAAATCGCCATACCCGCTGTTACCACACCGCCAGGGCTATTAATATAAAGATAAATATCCTTGTCAGGACCTTCTGATTCCAAAAAAAGCAACTGAGCTGTAATCAAGTTCGCCATATTATCTTCAACTTGACCATTTAAGAAAATAATACGCTCTTTTAATAACCTTGAAAAAATATCGTATGAACGTTCACCGCGAGCCGTTTGTTCTACAACCATAGGCACTAAACTCATGACTGTGCTTGATCCTGCTCTGCTTGCCATGCTGCCAAGGTTTTCTCAACTTTTTTGGTTTTAGCTTGTGACACAACATAATCAATACATTTTTGTTCTAACAAACGGTCTTTTAAAGCACCCATTTGCTCTTGGTTATCACGAATGTATTTCGCATAATCATCACGCATATTTTCAGGGTATGCCATCACCATTTCATCAACACCAGCATCAATCTCTTCATCGCTTAGTGTAACATCAAAATCTTTACGTACATTCTGCAACAATACGGACAACTTCAAGCCACGCTCAGAACGCTCACGTACTTCTTGGCGAAAAGCTTCATCAGCCAACATTTCCTCGCTAGCATCCATGCCTTGTTGCTTCATGTTTTGTACAACACGGGCAGTCGTTGCTTTCATATCTTCAGCAATCAAACCCTCTGGCAAAGTCATTGGGTGAGCTTCCAACAATGCTTTGAGTGCAGAGTCATGTGTTGCACCTTTTGCTGCATTTGCCGCTTCTTTTTCTAAACCTTCACGAATATCTTTGTGCATGGCTTCTGCATCTGCAAAATTCAAAAGCTCAGCCAACTCCGCATCATCTTTGGCAGCAACAGCAGCGCCAACACTTTTCACCGTTGTTTCAAAACGCGCTTCTTTTCCTGCCAAGTTGGGGGCTTGATAATCTTCAGGGAAAGTAACCTTAACTGTACATGTGTCACCAGCTTTCTTACCAACCAGTTGATCTTCAAAGCCTGGAATAAAGCGACCTTCACCCAACACAAGGGCAACGTCTTCACCTTTACCACCTTCAAAAGCTTCATCAGCAATAAAACCTTCAAAATCAATATGCAATTGATCGCCAGTCTCTGCAGCACGGTCATCTGTGATTTCATATTTTACTTGGGACTTATATAAACGCTCAAGCACACCTTTTACATCTTCATCATCAACAGTTACTTCAGTTGCTTCAATGGTTAATTTTGACAAGTCTGTTAGTGCAACTTCAGGCCAAGTATCTACTTTCAACGTAAATACAAACTGGTCATCAGGCTGTACTTTAGGCAATGAAAGCTCAGGTTGAAGCGCAGGTGTTAAACCTGATGATTCAATTGCTGCAACATAGTGTTGTTGTAAAAGTTGAGAAACGGTGTCCTCATGAATCTTAGGACCGAACTGTTTATCAATCACATGACCAGGTGTCTTACCTTGGCGAAAGCCTGGTAACTTCACTTGACCCATCAATTTATTTCTTTCAGCAGCATATACCTTGTCATATTCTGATTTAGGTAAACTGACCTCTACTTCATGCTCATTTTCACCAAGTTTTTTGACTTCAGTTTGAATCATTTAAGCCTCCGAAAGGAATATTAAGTATGTACAAAAAATCAATGCGCCCCAGTAATGGAGCGCATTGACGTGTATGGTACGAGAGGAGGGAGTCGAACCCTCACGCCGTAAGACACTGGAACCTAAATCCAGCGCGTCTACCAGTTCCGCCACCCTCGCATATGTAACCTGCCAACCATCATTGCATCAGCAAGGTGGCGCATTATGCCATGTCAATTTTCCAAATCAACACTTTATCACCCCCATCTTACAAGCCTCGCATAAGGCTTACATATCACCCACATTTATGATTAATGCATACTCTGTGAGGCGAACACCTTTCAGTTGTTTCATAAAGGTTAACATTCAATGTCCAAGCGTTGTATTAAAAATGGAGCGAAAGATACATATTCAAAAAACACACGAAATAATACAGCACCTGTTGCGAAAAAAGGCACACTAAGCACGTGTAATTTCGAAATCACATAACTGTGGTGACCCAACCCATAAAGTTACTTCTTCAAAGGCTACAAATATGTAGCCTTTGAATTATCTAAGTACCTTTCTAAGTCTAATACCGACCTTTTCCTTGTCCACCTTGCCCCATGCCTGAACCATCACGCAACCTTTGCCCACCTTTGCCTTGAGCATTACCCGAACCCATTAAGGCTTTGCGCTCCTCTTGACTCATAGACTGCATACGTAGCTTCATCTCTGTCTGAAATGCTTGGCGCTGATTAGCATCCCAAGAACTTGCTTCTGATTTCATACCCATCAACTCTTCATTGCTGTATTGACTAAAGTCAGTCGCATACACAGACGTAGCTGAAATAGCTAAAACAACCATTGTAAATCCCATTCTTCTTAACATAAGTGCTCCTTATTAATCATAAAAATCATTATGAAAGTATTGATGGGCATCATGAATAAAAAATGAACGAAGCTAAATTTATTTTTTAATCCTACCTTCATAATTGTCTTTACTGAGCCACCAGTTGCCCCAATAAGTCTTGAAATACATCATTACTACGTAGCAATTGGTGCCCTGCATCAATTAAGGCATCTACTTGATCATCATTAAGCGAAAGGCTGGTTGGAATGCTATTAAGATAACCCCTTTTCTCACGCGCATGAATTTGTTGAAAGTTCAGCTGAATATAATAGGGCTTCACCACATGATTATCAGTAGAAAGACCTTTTGCCCAACTTTTAATACTATGCTCAATAAGATGCAGCGTAGAAGCATTCTGCTGTCGCACTTGAATATCACTCACTGCACTAATCACTTCATCCAAGTCGGGTTGCTTATTAC
>JALUNK010000228.1 GCA_027055255.1 Ghiorsea sp. | reverse complement strand
CGCTTAGAACCGTTCAACCCATGTATCTACACACGCTGCAATTTCACCATACACCCGTCTAAAGGTTTCTTCTGACCTGCCCATAGGGTCATCAATGATTGCGCCGCCGCAAGGTTGTGATAACAGCATCACTTTACCCACATGCTCTGGCCGCTTTTGCATCAAATGCTGCCGCTGCTCTGGCTCCATCACCAATACCAAGGCTGCTCTGTCCATATCGGGTGCTAAAAGCGCGCCAGACATATGCGTGCTCATATCCACACCAAACTCCAAACCCACTTTCAAACCTTTTTCTGGCACTTTCTTGCCCTGCATCATCAAAAGACCACGGCTAAACACTTCGCCGTATTTCCCTTCTTCCTCAAGGCGTTTACGCATATAAAATTCAGCAAATGGGCTGCGGCAAATATTACCTGCGCATACCATCATAATAGGGCTTGGCATCAACATCAGTTCAATCCTCTTTCCAAAGTGGTGTCACACTGCTTTCTTTGGCAATGCGCTGCATCAGCTTTTCATGCATTTCTACATCTTCATCGCGCACTTGCACGGCTGCTCGGCGTATCAATGCTGCAGTTTCACTTTGTTCGGTACGCTGCTCTCTGGCATTCGCCATTTGCACAAACTCTGATGCGGGTTTAACACCTAAATCCATACCTAAAGAAAACTGGCGACCACCTGTCATCGCCAAATAAACTTCGCCAAGAAGCTCAGAGTCTAAAAGTGCGCCATGCAGCTCCCTATGCCCACGTTCAATCTCAAACCTGTCGCACAAAGCATCCAAGTTATTTCTTTGCCTTGGAAACTGCTTTTTTGCCATTTCCAGCGTATCAATAACATCAATATCATGAATATTCGGTAGCCCGCATTCCTCAAGTTCAGCCATAATAAAACCAAGGTCAAAGGGAGCATTATGGATGACTAATGTTCCACCTTGAATAAAGTCTAAGAAATCTTGGGCAATGTCTTTAAAGCTTGGTTCATTTTTAACACGCGCATCATCAATACCATGAATACGCACCACCACATCAGGAATAGACCTACCTGGATTTATAAACTTATGAAATGTTCGCGTTTGCTGCATATCTCGGTTATTCACCTCAATCGCACCAATTTCAACCATTTTATCACCATTTTGCGGTGATAGACCTGTTGTTTCTGTATCCAGCATGATTAATCGCATTCTATTCTTCCTTCACCTGAGCTTTCTTCCTCGGCTCAAACCATTTGCTTGGTGTGAATAAATCTTCAAGGTAACCGTTGGATGGTAAACCTACTGATTCGGGGTCAACTTCATCCACTAATGCATCTGAGGCAGGCCCATGTATACGGTAAACTTTGCGTAAAACACTCGCATCTTTACCTGTTAAAATCGAACCCAGCAAAGGAATTTTACTCACAAACACTTCAATATTTTGCCATGGTCTTGCCACCATAATGATGTCCAAATCACCTTTAGCTAAATCCACAGTACCTTTACCTCCCGCATCCAAAGCAGAAGATAAAAAAGCTAGGTTATCAATATTGAGTAAGTTTCCGTTAAACAAGCCTTCAACCTGAAGTTTATCATACTTTAAGCCTACACCAACAACATCACCCCTATCAAAAATTAAATATTTGGGTAAGTCCACAAGGCTTATCGCTGCCAGTAAATGAGTAAGTGTTCCACCTTCTAAAATTCGACCATCATTCACTTTTAACTTAAAACTGCCTTTCATTTTGCGCCACCATGGCTCACCTTCTTTAAATTCTCCATGACCTAAGAAAACTGCAGACATATCTCCTTCTTGAAACAATTTATCCAGTTCGGCTTGCTCCATAAGTGTGCCAAACTCACCGCCCATCAGAGCCAAACCCTGCCATTTTAATGTGCCATCTTTTTGCACTTGCACTGATCCTGATGCTTGCAGCTTTTGACCCGCACCATAAGCCTCAAGCAAGTGTAGATTATAATTGCCTTGTCCATTCAGCGTAAAACTTGCCTTCGCATTTTGTAAATTTGTTTCACCTGATATTAAATACTCCGCACTTACATCGCCAATACTTTGTTTACCTGATGAAAAATTAAGCTGCACATTTTGCGCATAACTTTTTTCCCATTCCACCCATGCAAGTTTAGCATGAACTGACCACGGACGAGTGAAAGCGTCTGCGCCTCCCCTTTCTTTAAGGTAACTGGTGAGCACAGGTTTATCCATAAACGTTGAATCGACATCAAGTGCCCAAGCCAGCTTATTATCTAAAGGCATTGAGAGCGTAAAATCACCACGAAAAGCAGGTGTATTCACATCTTTAAATTTAAAATTCAAAGTGTCCGAATCGATAAGAATCGATGCATCAAAGGAAAAACCATCTTCGTGTTTAGAACTTACTTCATCAATGTGTATAGGCAAAAGACCTTTGCCTAAAGGTTTACCTTGAAATGGGACAATAAGCTCTTCAGCACCTTCTTTATCATACCCTGCAAAGTTATCCCAATCATTCTCAGATAAATCAAGCTTTCCTCGCCACGCGCCTTGCTCATAGTTAAGATGAAACTTGGTCAAACCTGTAGGGTTTGTAATCGGCAAAACAAAAGCTTGAGTCAATGCTGCTAACGGTGCTGTGGCATCCAAAGTGATGGTTTGCGGTGACCAGTCTTTATATTTATCCAAAAACATGGAGAAGTCACCCTTAAACCACGGCAATTCAACTGGCATATGTTCAAGCATTAGCCCTTTCTGAAAATCCCAAGTGGCAGTACCCCCTGCAACAGCAATCGGAATATGGTTATAATTCAAGTGCCATTGCCCTTGATGCGGTTTAAGCACCACAATCGTTGTGTCTGGTTCTGTTTTATGGGCATCCCAAACCATATTAATATCTGCTCTGGCTGGTGATTCTCCCCAATGCAAACCCTTGGCAGAGTCAGCATCTAACCATGTATGTAAACGTCCTACATCGCCTTTACCTGTGGCTTGAATCTGCATAATCAGCGTGTCCCAACCAATACGATATTTACCCTGCCCTGTCGCAATGCCATCTTGTAAAACCGCACGAGAAACATCGGCTTGCAAATGATTTTCATCCACAAGAACACGACCTTCTAAACCATATAAAAAGTCTCCTGCCAAACCCAAAGCAATATCCACATCTGAGCCTTGGGCTTCAACGTGATATGTCATGGCAATCAAATTATCATAGGTCGGTGCGCTATGCAGTGGGTCAACCCAGTCTAAATCTAAGGTTGCTCGCACATCCCGAATACGCCCATCATGCATACTATTTAACCAATCATGCCACTCATCATCACCGAGCATCCATAACCATGACCAAAGTAAAGGCATGGATATTGAACCGTCCAATGCATCAACATGCATGACATCGTTTGACCATTTGATTTTGAAATCGCCAAAGTTATCACCATCTTTCCACTTGAACTGGTCTATATTTAAAGCTTGAAGCTCCATGCCTTCATCAACGTTTAAATCAACATTACCTTGCAAATTCAAATGCTGAAAAGGTAGCCTGAAATGCACTTTGTCGACAGCAATCAAACCTTGTGTTGCATCCGTTTGCAGCTGCCAATCCCAAGTCTGTTCACTTGTCATATCAGCTAAAAAATCAACATGATTGAGCCCGGACACGTATGCCTGCCATGATTTGGGAAGCCCTGAAAAATTACTCGCTTGAAGCTTAATATGTTGTGGCAGTTGCTGTTTATCCATAGAAGCAGAAAAACGAACCCCATCAGCCTTGAAAGATATATATTCAGCAAAGGGTGCCACCAAGACGTTAACATGTTTTATACTTTGCTGTTCGTCATGCAAAATCCAAGTTATATTCACATCTTCCAGCTTTGTAATCATGTTGACAGGCTCAGATGCTTGGTCTTGCTTTGCATCCAAATTCACAATGAATTCGCCACCCGTGAGCGTAAGCTCAGGCACAGTACGTAACATGAACAAATCAAAAATATTAAATGTGGCAAACGCATGAGAGCCATGAACCGAAAAAGAAGCTGCATCCAAATCAACGCGCCCAACATCAATAGCAGGGCCCGCTTGCCACACCAACTTTACATCCGATATTTGCACAGCATTGGCATGTACGGCTTGTTTAATTTTTGTGGCAATATGCGCTCTGGTAAACGATAAGTCTGGTCCGTAAGCAACCAAAGCCACCACGGCGAACACAAAGATGATGCCAAGCATCAAAGCAATGCGACAGCTACAAAAGAGCCAAGTTTTAATCATTGAAATGACGGGAACTAATAAATTAAAGCTACCCTTTAGCTTTTAACTTTTCGACTTTTTTCTGCAATATTGCCATCAAGCCATCCACGCCTTGTTTTTTAACAATCGATTTGAAATCTTTGCGAAAAGTTGTCACTAAACTCACACCTTCAATCTTAATGTCATATACCTGCCAACCTGAATCTGTTTGGTGCAAGCGGTATTCCATGGGAATAGATTTGCTACTATCCACCACAGCACCTTTAACCCGTGCCTTATCTTTCTTAAATTCTGCATCTTCAAAGATAACTTTTTGACCGTGATACCCCGCTAGCTGGTTGCCATACGAATATTCAAGCATTTGACGGAAAAGCTCCGTAAACTCTTTTTTCTTGGCTTCATCCATCTTCTTCCATGGTTTGCCCACACTGCGTCTAGACATTTCACGATAATCAAAATTGCCCGCCACAACCTTACGAATACCTTCACGGTCAACATCATTCACCGTAGCTTTATCAACACGTGCTTCTAACACTGCAATAATGCCTTCAATCGTTGAAGCAACCACTTGCTTAGGTGATGTTTCTTCTGCGGTGGCACTGCCTACCATCAAACCAAATGCCATCAAACCTATCATCAATAATTTTAATACCTTCATTTCGCATCTCCACTAAAAATGTATTTACCAATCATATCTTCCAAGTTAATCGGTGATTCGGTGTCATCAAACTCATCACCATTTTCCAAATATTCTTCTTCTGCCCCTTGGTTCACGCGGACAAATTTTTCTCCAATCAGACCTTTAGTACGGACAGAAAGTGATGAGTCTGTTGTGATTTTCACGTCATTGCTGATATTCAATACCATCAACGCTTCCTCATTATCTTTAAGGCTCACCGAAACAACTTTGCCAATGGTCACGCCTGCGAGAAGCACATCACTGCCCTCACGCACACCGCCTGCATCATCAAACACTGCAATAAGTGTATAGCCTTTAGTGCCAACACCAGCAACACCACCAAGCTCAACTGCTAGCCATGAAATACTAATCAAACCAACCAGT
>JALUNK010000227.1 GCA_027055255.1 Ghiorsea sp. | reverse complement strand
ACCAACATCAGCAATGCGATTTTACGCTGCAATATATCTTCTTTGAGGTATCGGGTCACAGCGCCCAAGCCAAGCGCCACACTGGCGATTTTATGGGTCGCCAAAGCAATGCTAAACGGTAAACCCAAGAGCAATAGGGCAGGTAACTGAATTAACCCTGCACCTCCACCCGCCAAAGACGAGAATGTATTGGCAATCAAAGCGATAGCGAAGAGTAGGGCTTGTTCAAACATGGTTGGGATATTGTTGTGAGAGAATAAGAAGTAAAGCCCTTGTCACCCTGAGAGAAGTCGAAGGGTCTAAGATTTCTCCACTTCGGTCGAAATGACAGGTTTTCATAATGCCGTCATACCCGCGACAAGGAGAATTGCGAAGCAAGAGAGTGTCCCTTGGGGAAGGCGGATATCTAGCCAAGTAATTAGTCAAATAAGTATACAGTCCCCGATTTATTCAGTTTTTTACTTGTCAAGAAGTGCGTATGTTAGCAGGTTGAAAAGTTCGGGTGTGCCGCTCTGAGTTAAGGTTACAATAGATGCTCCTGTAGCTAAACTTTCTTTGATTCTAGTAAGAATATCATCCTGCTCATTGTCATTTAGTTGTTCTCTTTCGCTTTTATTTATAAGCGTGTTTATAAGTTTGGTGAGCTCAGCAATATCTGTATTTTCTGATAAGCTATCTTCATAAACTAATAAATCTTGTTGAGAGATTTCAATTGGATGAGTCTCCATAAATCCTAAACCTGGTACAAAGTCAACCATAAAAGGATGCTGTGGTTCAGAAGGAAAGTCGTCAGTTTTTTTTGCAGTGCATTTGAAGCTAAAGGCGGAGCGAGAGCTTATCTCAAAGGTAATAACTGAGTTTCTTGTGGTATTATCGGTCCAAAGTTTTGCATAGCCTGGGCTTTGAGTGCTTGTGTGACCAGTTGGTATCATTGTGTTTTCAGCAAATTTAAATACCTTTGGAAGGAAACCTTGTGGAAATGTAATTGCTATCAGAAAACCTTCAGGAAGAGAACCATATCTTTCAGAGAAGTAAATTACAGATTCATTGGCACAATGTACCTTAGTTTCTTGCCCTTGGGGTACAATATTGAAGTCTGCGTTATTAACATTCAAAGGAAAAGTAGGGTTATTAGCGCGGTCTTGCTGATAGTTCACCTCCCAAGTAGAGTCTTTTCGGGAGAGGTGCTGCGTGACTGTATGGGTAGAAGGGTTAATTACTTGTACTAAAATTGGTCCGTTGAACATTATGTGTAACCTTTAGGTAAATATTTGTAAAATCAACAATGCAAAGTATTTTTTTTATGTCAACGTAGAAAAAAAAGGTGGTACTGGTAAAGTGCAGCCAAACTTCTTTGAGTATAGGAACAAACATGACAGTTAAACATACCATTATTTATACCAAAACCGATGAAGCACCCATGCTAGCAACGTATTCATTGCTGCCGATTGTGCAGAAGTTTTGTGCCGCAGCGGATGTGGATGTGCAGAGCAGAGATATATCGCTTGCAGCGCGTATTTTAGCGCATTTCCCAGACTATTTAGAAGAAGGGCAACAACAAGCTGATGCCTTGGCAGAGCTTGGCGCGTTGGCGAAAACGCCTGAAGCCAATATTATTAAGTTACCCAACATCAGTGCATCTGTGCCGCAGTTGCATGCTGCGATTGCTGAGTTGCAAGCGCATGGTTATGCCATCCCAAACTTTCCAGAAGAAGCAAACTCCGATGCAGAGCAAGCCATCAAAGCGCGTTATGCCAAAGTGCTTGGTTCTGCGGTGAACCCTGTGCTTAGGGAAGGTAACTCTGACCGCCGAGTAGCGGCAGCAGTCAAACAATATGCCAAAGACAACCCACACCGTATGGGTGAATGGTCTGCTGATTCTAAATCGCATGTGTCTCACATGAACGATGGTGATTTTTATGGCTCTGAGCTGTCGGTTATTATGGACAAAGCGGATACATTAAGCATTGTTTTAACGGCTAAGGATGACAGTGAAACTGTACTCAAAGATGGCTTAAACGTGCAATCGGGGGAAGTGATTGATGCGGCGGTGATGAGCAAGGCTGCGTTACGAGACTTTTATGCAGAGCAAATTGAGGATGCCAAAGAGAAAGGTGTATTGCTGTCGTTGCACTTGAAAGCAACCATGATGAAAGTAAGCGACCCCATCATGTTTGGGCATGCCGTAACGGTATATTTCAAAGATGTGTTTGAAAAATATGCAGATGTGTTTGATAAGCTTGGTGTGGATACCAAAAATGGTTTGGGTGACGTGTACGCTAAAATAGCCAGCCTTCCCGAAACAGAAAGAAGCCCCATTGAAGCCGATATTGCAGCGGTGTATGAGACTAACCCTGAACTTGCTATGGTGGATTCAGACAAAGGGATTACCAACTTACACGTACCAAGTGATGTGATTATTGATGCATCCATGCCTGCGGCAATTCGATCATCAGGCAAGATGTGGGGCAATGATGGCAAGCTGCATGATATGAAAGCCATGATTCCAGATCGTTGTTATGCGGGTATTTATCAGGAAACCATTGCTTTTTGTAAGCAGCATGGCGCTTTTGACCCGAAAACTATGGGTAGCGTGTCTAATGTAGGTTTGATGGCACAAAAGGCAGAAGAATATGGCTCACATGATAAAACATTTGAGATGCCAGCAGATGGAAGCGTGGAAGTGCGTGATGAAGCAGGCAATGTGTTGATGCAGCATGATGTGGAAGCGGGCGATATTTGGCGCGCATGTCAGGCTAAAGATGCCCCCATTAAAGATTGGGTGAAATTGGCAGTGAACCGTGCGCAAGCGACGGGTAATCCTGCAATTTTCTGGCTAGACCCTAATCGTGCACACGATGCGAACTTGATTAAGAAAGTGAAAACCTATTTGAATGATTTTGATATTTCTGATTTGGATATTCAAATTCAATCGCCTGAAGAAGCCATTCGTATCAGCCTTGCAAGGGTGAAAGAGGGCAAGGATACCATTTCAGTGACAGGCAATGTGTTGCGTGATTATTTAACCGATTTGTTCCCGATTTTAGAGTTGGGTACAAGTGCAAAAATGCTGTCTATCGTGCCATTGTTGGCAGGTGGCGGTTTGTTTGAAACTGGCGCTGGCGGCTCTGCGCCTAAACATGTGCAACAGTTTACAGCAGAAGGGCATTTAAGATGGGATTCTTTGGGTGAGTTCTTGGCTTTGGCCGTATCGCTTGAAGATTTGGCAGCGAAAACAGGCAATCAGCAAGCAGAAGTGCTGGCAGAAGCTTTGAATGATGCGAATGCCAAGTTCCTCAAAGAAAACAAATCGCCATCGCGCAAAGTAGGTGAATTGGATAATCGTGGTAGCCACTTTTATTTGACCATGTATTGGGCGCAAGCTTTGGCTGCGCAAGATGCCGATGCAGATTTGAAAGCGAAATTTACGCCACTGGCGCAAGCTTTGACTGAACAAGAGCAAACTATCGTGCAAGAATTAAACGCTGCGCAAGGCAGCCCTGTGGATATGGGCGGCTATTATCAGCCTGATACAGCTAAATTGGATGCAGCGATGCGCCCAAGCGCTACCTTTAATAAGGCGCTTGCTACACTATTGTAACGATTGAATCATCGTCACTCCCACGAAGGTGGGAGTCTATTCAATATGGATGGATGCCCACCTGCGTGGGCATGACGTTCTTTTATTAAGTCTTAGTTACTTTCGTTGCGAGCATCAATTTTAGCTTGAATAAACTCGCCATGATATACGCCAATCAGCTTGGCAAGCTTGCGAATTAAATGCTCTTCATAGGAATCGACTTTGCCATCTGCCATGGCAACAAGCCAAAGCTCTTTGAGAATATCAATGCGTTCTGCTGTACTGAAATGGTCGATAATGAGAGATGTGAATTGATGCAAGTCCATGGCTTTATCTTGCGCAGCTTTAGCTTCCACCATTAAAGCTTCAACTTCTTCATGGGTTAATTTGAAACGCTTTTTGATGGCAGTGAAAATCGCTTGATGTTCAGCATCTTCAAGCTTGTCATCAGCATTCATGATTTCAATCATCACTGCCGTCACCGCCAATGAAATATCATGTTCTTTGGTTTCAGGCTTCTTTTCTTCTTCTGTAAATAATGCTTTCAGTTTGCTAAACATATTGAATATCCTTTGTATTTTTTTGCCAAGTTTACCTATAAACCGTTTGATGTGTACCAATATTGATAGGAATGACTTGTTTATCTTCAATCAAAAATTCAATGGTGATGCGATAGCTTAAATTGATAGATATGGAATAAATGCCTTCTAAACGGCCACTTAGCTTATGCAATCGTAGTGATGGGTGATAAGGGTTAAGCTCTAATATTTGTAGTGTTTTAAGGTATTGTTGTTTGAGTTCGGGATGTTTCTTGGCAAACTTTTTGGCGTGTTTGAGGTAGGTTTCTGTAAAGATGAGCTGGTAGCTCATTGCTTAAATACACGCTGCACATGCGCCTCAGCACTTTCTTGAATGACTTTGCCACTTGCCACATCCTGCTTGCACTCAAGCAATGCCGCTTCAAGCTCCATTTCACGCAAATAGTGATATTGCTCAAGCTTTAATACCACATACTTTTCTTTTCCACGCACCGTAATCATAAGCTCTGGCTGCTCACTTAATCCTTCTTCCAAAGACGTGATACCACGTGTTTTTAATTCATTGGCTGTAACAGTATTCATTATAAACCTCTTTATAACATGGTAAATAGTACGACTAACAACACGCTTTAGTCAATATGTAAGTTCTCGGTAGTGTTTACGAGGCTATTTCGGGCTTGAGATAAATGATATAAACCAAGGTGTTTTTGTAAGAATAAGTTTTCTTAACTTGTAGAGTTTGCATCAGTGAAAGCTAGGTTAAAAATATTAACACGCTCTTGGATATCATTTCGTAAAGTGACCCCAATATTGATTAGTACTGGCAAATTCTTAATCAAGTAATCATTTAGTACATTTTCAATAACTATAACTTCTTTGCTGGTTTTGTCCGCTAAATACATTCCTCTATCAATTGCACTTTGAATTAGCATGGTTTCCAAATTATCCCTTGTTGAACCAGACGGTGTAAAAGCATGAAGTAGGTTGTTTCTTATTTCTATAGCTTCGCCATAAAGTCGTTTAAAATTTTTCTTAGCATCTTTCACTTCCTCTTTGCTTATGATGCCCAACCTTTCACTATCTCGAAGAAATCGATTCCATAAGTCTCTACTTCTATAAAATTCATTGAAAAAAGTTCTAATGAATAGTTGAAGTCTTGCATCTATTTGACCATGAAATAGATAAGGACTTTTACAAAATAAAGATAAATCATCTAGAATAATAT
>JALUNK010000226.1 GCA_027055255.1 Ghiorsea sp. | reverse complement strand
TTGATATGATATATTTCCATGCCGCCCAAGGTGTGGAAAATACTCGGAAACCATGCACCTAAACTGATACCTGCAACAATGGATAAAAAGACCCAAACCGTAAGATAACGTGCAAATAGACCTATTGATTTAGAACGCTCAGGTGTCATATACTCTCCCATCATTTCAAGTGTGATAGGCACATCATATCCGCTTATTCGGATATGTAAATCAGCAAGTGATGTTGTTTATCTCTTGGACATCTTTTTGTAGGCGGCTATCGGCAGAAGCTTGTTGCAAGATAAGTTTTGCCAAGGTCTGAACCACTGTATCATCCAACAATTCATAATAGACCCATTTCCCTTTTCGCTCCGCTACAATCAAGCGCGATTGTTTTAATACGCTCAAATGCCTAGATACTGTGCTTTGCGGCAAGTTTAACCCCTCAGTTAAGTGGCAGACGCACAACTCTCCTTTGGCAGCTAATATATGAAATATACGAAGCCGCACAGGGTCCGATAAACCTTTGAAACGTTGTACCATATCCATGCTCAAGCCTTACTTCATCCAATCTTGCAGCGTATCCACAATCAATTTCGCTTGTTTTGCATTGGTGATATTGAATTTTGAACGTGGTGTATATTTACCATCACGCTTTTGAAAACGGCGAATCGTATATTTATCTTCACTGTATGATTGCTCAGCTTTATTCCAAGATTGATACTTGAATAAAATCGTTACCCAAGCACCTTTACTTAGAATCATTTTATCCGTTTGTTTGGTGGTTAAAATGCCACCTTCTTCATAATCAATGGTTAATTCGTCTGCTGTTTCTGCCATGTCTCTCTCTTTGTTGATAGGATGTACGAACAGTAACAAAGTGCACACTGTTGGCTAGTGGAATCAATATGAAATATCCTTGATATTAAAACATGCAATCACACCTGCATCATCAATATCAATACTCTAAGAGGCACACACAACCTTTTACCAAGAATAAAAAAGGCTGCTATTCTAATGAATAACAGCCTTACTGATTTACAGGGCTTACCTAGGTTATATTCTAGGTTTACAAGTTAGATTGTGCCGTTATGGTAAATGGTGATACTTTTCTCCACTAACCGCCATCAAGTTCTCATGCCCTTCACCGAAACACTAAAGAGCAGTTTGCATATATCAAGCATGTTAGCTTTATTGAAAAATATCACTTTCTTACACTGGTAAATAATGATATATTTAAGAAGCAACTAAATTCACATAGGGTCTTAAGTGTATATTATGGTTCAATCGTACCACTAATTACGGTTCAAAGTAGCCACCCTTCATTGCTATAGGTAATCTTGCATAAAGAACTTAAAGGTTGAGTGTCTGCTTCCGACCCAAATTGGAAATTCGAACAACCAGGCCAAAGTGGCTTTTGAATACTGCGGAGATGTTTCTTTAAATAATATTCGGCTGGCTATTTGGATAGGATTCTACACTAATTGAATAATTCTTTAAAAATTTAACCATTACCCTGATATAATGGCACGAGTAATGGAGGCAAGAGTTTTGGAATTGATTAAATTTAGAATAGAGTATAACCCATTTCGAGTTTTGGATATTAATGATAGCACTCCATATACACTCGATAAAATAACAAATGGCGGAAAACGCATTCATCTTAAAGAGTTTGTCGTTTTCTATATTGAAGATTGCTTCAAAGATTACGATTACGAAAAGATGAGAGCCAAGTTTCCTGAATGGTATTGCTAAACTGCATACTGGTTTGGCTGTTTGGATAAGACCCTACATTGCCACCAACTCTGGTTGAAAGTAGCCACCCTTTATATGTTAAAGGCTGAGGGTCTGAAATCGACCCATTCCAATAAAATTATGTAGCACAATATATTTAGGCAATACTAGGGAGCATATATGAAAATACTGTTCGTCGTACCCATTTTTTTCTTTCATCTTTCGCCCCGAAGGTTATTGTTCTCTCTGGCTTCGAAGGAAAGAAATTTGTACTGTCGTCTAGTGGTTAGGATATCTGCCGATTATGATTTTATTTCAAAGCAGAAGACTGGGGTTCGAATCCCCACGGTGCTCCAATTAAAGGGTAATAATGAAAAGTGATGGGCTTATTAGATTTGAGGCTGCAGTGGGCAATGCTGTCCTTGCAACTAACACTGTTTGCATCGGCTTGGATGGGGTTGCTAATGAAAGGTGTAAGAAAACGGATTTTTTGACGATTTCATGGGCAACTGACAATCCAAAAGGGGCTTCAATGTCTGCAAGAAACTTTGCTATCCGCTCTTCTCTTGTCTATGTTGGAGAAGCATTCCAAGAATATTTGGAATATATTAATGAACATTCCTCCGATGATTCCCTGAAGAAGATTTTATCTCGCCAAGGCGAGATGCGGGATAAGATTAAAGCCCTTTCCAAACGTGCTAATGATTTAAGACCATATTGGGAATCAGCTGTTGTACTCTTGGTTAGGTGGCGAAATAAGGTTGTTCATGGAAGTCAAACTGGTTTATCTGAGCATTATAAGAAGACTCTTCGTGCTCATAAATCGGAAATTAATCAACTACATGCCGATATAGACATTGAACAAACTCTGGAACATTTTGCAAGCAATAAAATTACTCTGAAAGACTTTTCCACTCTAATCTGCATAACAACATACTATGTACAACATCTTGATGCTGTCTTCGATCTATCAAAGACAAAAACAGCTATAACTAATTGAGACTTGATATGGAAAGCTCTGGTCTAAAACAATTTTTGAAAGCAGTAGGGAATCCTGTTTTCTCAATAAATACGATTTGTGTAGGTTTAGATGGAGTTTGCAGAGGATTAGTAACGAAACCAGATGATCTTACCATATCATGGGATGTTAAGAAGCCCAAGGTAACGGCGATTATTTCTAGAAACTTTGTTCTTAGAGCATCTCTGGTTTTTGTAGAAGAGGCGCTTGTAGAATATTTTGGGTACCTGAATTCATGCTCAAATCTACCAGATAAAATTCAATCTGCGGTTAAACCCGAAAATGGGAAAGGGGCTGCTGGTACTGTCAAGCAACTTGCCGAACTCGTAACTGATATTCCAGCATATTGGACACCTATGGAAGTTCTATTGGTCAGGTGGCGTAATAAAGTTGTTCATAATAAAGCTACACCGTTTGAAGGAGACTTAGAAGATATCTTATTAGAGAATTCATTAATAATAACCGAGGCTCATGCTGGTATAGATATATCTCAAACACTTAAGAACTATAAAACTGATAAAATTACCTTAAAGGACTTTTCCACCCTTATTGCGGTAACTATTAAATATGTTAGGCACCTTGATGCAACACTAAACCCAGAGCTTCTGACGTCAGAAGATTTATTTGTACAATTACAGCATAAAGGACTACTTAAAACTTATAGGCAAGTAGTAGGTGTTAATGGTGAAGATGTACAATGGCGAAAATTTAAAGGATTCATGGAATCAAATTTTTATAAACTACCGGTTAATCACATTGAGCATTTGTTTAAAAAGCGATTCGAGGTCTTAAAACACATTTAGGATGACTAGATTGAATCGCTATTAGTTTATTAGGCACATGAATGACCGAAGTTGGGCGACAGTAGCCGTTGAGTGGGTGTCTGCTTCCGACCCAAAGAGGCATTCAGAATTACAATTTCAACACCATAACCACTGGTAGGGTTGTAGCCATAATAGATGGCTACTTTGAATCATAATGGGTGGCTAACTTCATCAGAATATAACTTAAGCAAAGAAATGTGGGATTATACTTCTATTTCATGCTTTAGTTAGGGAACTTTTATACACCTAGGTAATATTATCATTTACTAAAACTGCTATGTTTTATTGGTGAATGACTACTCTTAAAACTCTAAACTAAATTCGAAGTATTGAAATAGTAACTGGTTCGAGCTTAACTCTGCTTATGGGAAACCCTGTCAGAAAAATAAAATCTCGAACTCGTGGTGTTCGCGGCTACTTTTTTAGTCTCAAAAATGGGCGAAGGGTTGACTATGAGTCTCTAAATGAACAATCCCTTATGAAGGTGCTCGAAACAGACCCCTATATAACTTCATATTTAGAGCAACCACGCAAACTAGATTTCGAATGGAAAGGGAGAACCTACACATACACGCCTGACCTTTTATCAACAAATGTATTTTCTGATTCTATCTTATACGAAGTTAAACCCGAAGAGGCCTTAAAAAATGATGATGGTCGACTAGCTGTGAAGTTTGAAGCCGCAAAAGAATATTGTCTTGAACGTGACTGGAAATTTAAAGTCGTCACTGAATCTATTCGTAAAAGTCTTGAATACCAGCGAGCTGACTTTTTATGGCCACATTTAATGAATCCTCAAATTGATGAAAGCCTAGTAGAATCTATTTTAAAAAATGTAAGTGATTCGGGAACATTGTTATTCCATGATATTGTTAACAAAACAAATTGGCATGACCCTAATTATTGCACCTTGCTCCATCTTATTGGCAAAGGCGTGTTAATTGAAAGCTCCCGTGGCTCTTTCGAGATAAACTCAAAGGTGGAGGTATTTATCCCTCATGACGCATAACAAAGCACCTTGGTTAAAAATGGGCATGAGCCTTTGGATTCATGATGCAAAATTTAAAGTAATTGATTGTCGTAATCCTCGCAATTGCGTGCTGGAAACTGAAAAGGGAACCCGCTCATCACTTGACGTTGCAGGATTATTTTTATCAGGCCACGTTAAGCTTACCAACGCTAATAATGATGACACATCAAGTATTGCAACACTATCAACCTCAGTTGAGGAACTAAAGCGCGTGAATGCCATTGCTAAAGACTTTGATAACTTACCAAAAGGTCATGGTAAACTTAGGTCTAAAATGGAAAAGTTAGCAACAAAGTATGGCATAAGTATCTCCACACTAGCCCGTTGGAAAAGGAACTATTTAGCCAAAGGAGTCTCTGGTCTTTGCCATAAACATAACCAGAAAGGTGGTCGAGGCAAAAAACGTTTGGGCCCTGAAGTTGAAGCCATGATTAAATCAGGCATTGAAACACATTTCCTGTGTAGAACGCCTAAAAGTATGGATGAAACTATTCGGCTCATTCGCAGTCAATTTGCAGCACAAGACTTAGTACCTCCAAGTGTATGGGTCATTCGCAATCGTATAAAGTCATTGTCTGAAAATTCCGTACTACGTGCACAAAAAGGAAGTTCTTATACAAAAGACCAGTTACACGTTTCTCAAGGTGAACATATTGGACTACCCTCAAAATAGTAGACACACATTAAGTTCCAAAGTGGAATGAAGCAATGAGGTGTTTATATGAGCAAGCGATATACAGACGAGTTTAAAGATGAAGCGGTAAGGCAGGTACAGGAA
>JALUNK010000225.1:46589-60780 GCA_027055255.1 Ghiorsea sp. | reverse complement strand
CGATGACGCTCACGAATCTCAGTTTGCCCATAAGCTTGACCAGCCAAAGTATCTTCAATCACTTCACATGGATAACCACCCAAACGCATGGTGCCACCCATATCCGATGATTCATCACGGGTTACTTTCTTGCCGTCTTCTTCCCACTCTGTCATCAAAGCAATCACAGGGTGCGGTGTGTTCGCATCAAATTCGCTGCTGTTGGCATGATCCAAACCTGCTACATGACGCGCAAACTCAATCACAGCCATTTGCATACCAAGGCAAATGCCCAAGAATGGCTTTTTGTTTTCTCTTGCATATTGAATGGCTAACATTTTACCAACTGTACCACGGTCACCAAAACCACCCGGCACTAAAATACCATCCACATCAGCCAATACCGATAAATCACCAGTTTCTAAGGATTCAGAATCAATATATTCAATCAGAATACGCACACCATGTTCCATGCCACCATGAATCAAAGATTCGTTGATAGATTTGTATGCATCTGCAAGTTTTACGTATTTACCTACAATGGCAATACGAATCATGCGCTCAGGGGTGCGGATTTTATGGCAAACGTCTTGCCATACGCTCAAATCAGGTGCAGGAGTCTGCATACCGAATTGTTTGAGCAATACCGAACCAAGACCACCATCACGCAATACCAAAGGCACTTCATAAATCGTATCCACATCGGGAAGTGCAATCACTGCATTTTTTTCAACATTACAAAATAAAGCGATTTTATCACGCTCACCTTGAGGCAACGCAATTTCACTTCGACACAACAGAGCATCAGGCTGAATACCAATCTCGCGTAATTTCTGCACAGAATGTTGGGTAGGTTTAGTTTTAAGCTCACCAGCCGTTTTGATATAAGGTAAAAGCGTCAAGTGAATAAAGGCTACATTATCATGCCCAAGCTCAAACCTAAGCTGACGAATCGCTTCCAAAAAGGGTAAGGATTCAATATCACCAACTGTGCCGCCAATCTCTACCAAAGCGATATCAACATCGTCTTCACGCAAGGAAAGAATGCCTGCTTTAATTTCATCGGTGATGTGTGGAATGACTTGTACGGTTGCACCCAAATAGTCGCCACGGCGCTCTTTACGAATCACAGATTCATACACGCGCCCTGTGGTTAGATTCGAGCGTTTGCTCATGTCTGCATGGGTAAAGCGTTCGTAATAACCCAAATCAAGGTCAGTTTCTGCCCCATCATCGGTGACAAACACCTCACCATGTTGGTAAGGGCTCATAGTTCCAGGGTCTACGTTAATATAGGGGTCAAGCTTTTGCATGGTCACAGAAAGACCACGTGCTTCAAATAAAGCAGCCAAAGATGCTGCCGCTATGCCTTTCCCTAAAGAAGAGACAACCCCGCCAGTTACAAAGATAAAACGTGTTTGTTTGTTTGTTTGATTCATGTCGGGCGCGGAAGTTATCAGAAGCACAGCAAGCTTTCCAGTGTTTTGATACCATTTTATATTTAATTTTAGGCTACTTAGATAGGATTAACCCATCTATTAAATCGTACTGCTTTGCAACAACTTTCAGCATAAAATAAATGCTTGACGCATCAAGGCTTGCGGCTAAAGTTCGCCGCGTTCAATGCGGGTATAGCTCATTTGGTAGAGCGCGACCTTGCCAAGGTCGAGGTGACCGGTTCGAGCCCGGTTACCCGCTCCATATTGAAGAATGTGAAAAGGGAGTTTGATTGTCTTCGGGCTCAAGCTCCCTTTTTGTTTTTGACGGTTTTATTATACTACCAGGTAATAAGACCAGCTAGGCAGGGTGGCTCAGTGGTACGGCGGGGGATTGCAAATCCCTTATTCGCGAGTTCGATTCTCGCCCCTGCCTCCAATTTCAGCACTAGCACTAGCTAGCGTTGATTGTGCATGCCGGGATGGCGGAACTGGTAGACGCAGGGGACTTAAAATCCCCCGGTGGTGACACTGTGCCGGTTCGACTCCGGCTCTCGGTACCACATTTTGTGGTCCAGTAGGACTTCTTAAAGCCTATCAACTTTACGTTGGTAGGCTTTTTGTTTGCTATCCTCCAAACGTTACACTAGACAACAAGGTGGGGATTATAAGCGAACAACTATGCTATTGTTTATGGCGTTAAGCATTGACCCTAATTGCCATAATTTACTCCCCCAATTTTCCTTCAAATGATTTTCTGATTCTTTTTACTTTATATCGAGCAACGTCCAAAAGCCCAATCGCAAATAGTAAAAAAAACACTGGGAACGTAAAAATCAAATAGCCTTTTCGCCCTTGCATTACACTCTCCATATTTTTTCTAACAAAATTTACATAATCATATAAGAATGGCTCTCTAGCAAGAGGGGGTCGATTCCTGTATTGAATTTGATTAACAATTTGATGACAAATAAGTCCAAAAACAAGGCACGTTTCTTCACTCCATACTTTAACTTGTTTACCTGCCGCCTGCTTCATTCCCTTTGCATAAGAAGCAGCAGAAAAGTAAGTTCCGTCGTCCTTTCTGATTGTCAGCGTTGGGAAGCGTCCTCTCACCCCCCTAGTCTCATCAACTGCAACCAATTCCCCTTCAGTAACTAGCATTTCATCTAAGTCTAAAATCGGCTCACTCCTAGCATTTATAGCCCATATTAGAACAAATACTGAAACTAGAAACATTCCGGCAGCATTTCTTTTTCCCTTTTTCCACTCGGCATCTATCAAAGCCTGCATTTCAGCAGCTGAACCTTTAACGCTTTCCTCAACCAAGCCTTCTGGTAAAGATTGCTTTCTAGTCTTAGTTCCCCAGCCAAAGCTAAGCATTTGATACCTTCTTAATCATTTCTTTTCTTAAATACAATAAAATCCACACGGCTATGCCTAGAGATAGCCCTTGAACTATAATATTTTCTAATGAAAGATTTGCTGCAAGCCTTATAAACTCAAAGATAATAACTGCGACATACACTTTCTTAGCCAGTTGATAAGCCCATAGTTTCATCTTCAACAAACCATATACAACAGCAACTAAGGAAAAAGTAATAATTGAGATAATTGCTCCAACCACAATACCTTCCATTGAAGAATCTTTAAACAAAAGGGCTAGCCCATCAGGGCCAATACCGATAGCAACTAATATTGAATACATCACAACCATTCGAATACCAAAAGGGACGGCTATCTTTTTAACATCATCACCGTGGTTACGCTTAGAATTACCAGCAGCATGGTTAGTCATTTGAATAACGATAATAGTTTAGTAAATACACTTATCCTCCATGCAACCGATAGCTTTCGCGTATCAGTCTCAAAATACAATGGTATAATGGCAGCGTACAAACAACCTCACAAAAAGCAATTTCTTACCTTGCGTTTATGGCTAAACCTACCCCACCTTATCCTTATCTTTTTTGACCATGGCTATCAACTTATGCCAAGCTTGTTCGGCTTGTTCATGTTTAGCTACATCTCCGACTAAAGCTTCTAAATCCTTATCCAAACATGCCATTTGCAATACATGCTCAGGCACACCTTTAGGAAAGCTTGCCAATGAACCAAACAGCACGTTTGCCTGCACATCATCAAAGGCGGAGATTTGTTTGATTTGGGTAGCAGAATGATTGAGCTTTCTTAATGGGTTGGCAAACTTACGCGTCACATTGTTTTTCACGCATGTCCATTCATGGATGTTTTCCGCACCAAAGATATAACCATCGCTATCATCAAGCTTGATGACCACGATTTTCCCCTGCAACAACACCATATAATCAGCAAATTGATAACTATCCACGCCATCAAATAACACCACATCTTTTTCAACAGCCTTGGCATACTTTTTCAATACTTGCTTCAATATATGCGCATCGGATTGAACATGTTTATAAACCATCCAGCCTGCGATAACTGCAACCACCACTAGACCAATATATAAGCCATAATCCGCGGAAAAGGATTGGAATGTTATGTGTATTCATCTGCATGGGCTGCAATATAACCATGAATGTTGATGTTGCACCCGTGGTCATTTGTCACAATATCCTGTAAAACCTATATACGTCTATGTTTTCCGTTTAGAAAGGCTCTTAATCCACTTGGCATATGCTGTCATTTTGGCACACCCAGACATCGCTTTTTTGAAACATTGAAAAACAGAATAACCGCAACGGTTTATCACCTGAACGCAGGTTGAAATTCGCTTTCTTGTGACATCGGTAACATATTACATATCTCTGCCAAGCCTAGCCTCAAAACCAAGATATCACCAAATCGCAGCTGGTTAAACCAGCTCGAAAGGAGGCTATGATGTCATTAAACGAAATATATTTATTATGGTCAGAAAGTGCCGCAATTTCAGCCGTTATTTGGGCTGTTTTACTCGTCACACTCACCTATCTCGCAAGAGACCCCATGCACAGAATGATTGAAGCTGTAACCGCATTGATGCGCAACGCATTCAAACAAGCAGCCGATTCATTATCGGGCGTGGAGCAACGACTTGCAGAGCGAAATAAGGAAGTCTTGATTGCTGAAGGAAGGGAAGCATCCGAACATGAGATTGAGCGCGAATTTGAGCGCATCAATAAGATTGTGGAAAAGGACTTAGCTGAATACCCTACTTTGCACAGGAAAATCAGCGATGTGGTTATCAAACTGGATGAAGATTATAAACACAGTGCCGATGTGCCACCTGAAGCACCAGGTTGGGCAAAAGCTGTGGATGCCGTGGCCAAAATCACCACATCCAAAAATGACCCTATGGTTGGCGATATTCTAGACAGTATTCATGGCTCTATGGAAAAAAATCATGATAAAACATTAGAAGAATATCGTCATGCTAGCCGCGAGCGTCATATGCTACTCAAAAAGATGCTTCCTGCTTGGCGAGGCATGAACCATGACCTCAAACAAGTAGACCAAGATGTAAATGCCTTGCTTGAGCGGGCAAAAGTGGTTGACCGTCAAATGGAAAGTTATGAAAACATTATCCATGAGACAGACACTGCCAAGAAAACACTTTCATCATCTGCATTAACACAGTTCTTTGTGGCTGGGTTTGTGCTCGCTATCGCGATTGGTGGTGCGATGATTAACTTCAACCTGATTTCTCGCCCTATGCAAGAAATGGTCGGAGGAAGCAGCTCTATGATGGGTTATAAAGTCGCCAATATCGCAGCTTTGGTCATTATCCTTGTGGAAGTTGCCATGGGTTTATTCTTGATGGAAAGCTTACGCATCACGCGTTTGTTCCCTGTGATTGGTTCTATGAAAGATAGTATGCGTATTCGTATGGTGTTTATCACCTTTGCTATTCTTTTCATGCTTGCAAGCGTGGAAGCTGGGCTTGCTTATATGCGTGAAATTTTAGCGCAAGATGATGCTGCACTTCGCGCTTCATTGCTTAATGGTGGTGATACTGCGGCAGCAGCAGCGGGTTTATCTGACCGTTGGATTACGACCGCGGCACAAATGGGCATGGGATTCATCCTTCCCTTTGCTTTGGTGTTTGTTGCCATTCCACTTGAATCATTTATTCATTCTGCAAGAACGGTGCTGGGCATTATGGCGGTGAGTGTATTGCGTTCATTGTCGTTTGCATTCGACTTGCTTGCCAACAGTTCCCACTACTTGGGTCAAATGCTGACCAGCATTTATGACTTATTTATTTTTATCCCGCTTTGGGTGGAAACACGCATCAAAGGCACGCAACCCAAACAGGCGAAGAAAGCTAAACAAGGGTTTAACCCGCTTGATACACAAACTATGGAGGTATCATCATGAAATATTTATGGATAACATTGATTGCATCTGTGTTCATCGCAGGCTGCGATAGCCCCAAAGAAGGGCCGACAACCAAAGGCGTGTATATGCTGCTTGATACATCAGGCACCTACACCCAAGAGCTGGTCAAAGCCCAGCATTTGATTAACTTTACACTAGCTAAGCTCAACCCTGGCGACACCTTTGCGGTAGCGCGTGTGGATACGGCTAGTTTTAGTGAAAAAGACATTGTTGCCAAGGTCACCTTTGATGACAGACCAAGCATTGCCAATAGGCAAAAACGTCAATTCAGAGAAAAAATTGATACCTTTGTTAAAGAAGTGAAACCCAGTGGTTACACCGATATCACAGGTGGTTTATTGCAAGCTGTGGAATATTTAAATGAAGCAGGCGTGGGCAAAAAAACCGCTTTGATTTTCTCTGATTTGAAAGAGGAACTTAAAAAAGGTTATGTGCGTGATATTCCTTTGCAGCTTCAAGGGTTTAGTGTGGTGGCATTGAATGTCACCAAATTACGCAGTGATAACATCGACCCACGTGAATACATGGATAGGCTACAAATGTGGGAAGAGCGCGTAAATGCTGGTGAAGGCACGTGGCGCGTGGTCAACGACATGGAACGCTTGGAGTCCATCATTCTCGACTAACCCCTTAAATAAACCATCTCGCTAGCCTTAGAGGAGCCTGTTATGCTTATGCATACAGGCTCTTTTTTTATCTTAAAAAATATCATGCTTGGCTAAATGCTGTTTCATCGTATAGTTCGCATGGTTTATGTTATACCAAATATCTTAAAGAGGTTAAAATCATGGCTTTTGTTGTTACCCAGCTTTGTAAAGATTGTGTTGATACTGCTTGTGTTGCGGTATGTCCTGTTGATTGTTTTTATGAGCCTAAAGAATCATCCGATGATACACCGAATATGCTTTATATTTCGCCTGAAGAGTGCATTGATTGCGCAGTTTGCGAGCCTGAATGCCCTTGGGAAGCCATTTATCCTGAAGAAGATGTGCCTGATGTATTTGAATCAGACATTGCACTCAATGACCTTTGCGATACCGATCGTGATGCCTTTGACCTTGCAGAAGTGAACGACCATACGCCACCTTCTGCTGAAGAAGTGTCTGCAAACAAAGCCAAATACGGTCTTTAATATTTTACAACATTTTGAAATCAGGGAGCTTTATGCTCCCTTTTTTGTTTGTCATTTCGACCAGCGTGGAGAAATCCAAGGGGCAAACACTTATGCAAGATAAAAGATACCTCGACTTTGCTCGGGATGACACTACAGACCCGTGAACCCCAAACCTTCCCTACTCGGCTTAGACTACCAAGATTTACTTCATATCTGTGAAGAGCTTGATGTATCGCCTGTGCACGCCAAGAAAGTCATGGGCAAAGTCTTTCGTTATGCGGAATTTGATTTGGAAAACATCCCTGATTTTCCAAAGAAACTGTTGCAACACATGCAAGAGAACTATGATTTAAGCTTGCCTGAAGTGGTCACCGCGCAACAAGCTGATGATGACACCCAAAAGCTGCTCATTCGTATGCGCGATAATAAAGACGTGGAAAGCGTGCTCATTCCAGCCGAAGATAGAATCACCCAATGCATTTCATCGCAAGTGGGTTGTGCCATTGGTTGCGAATTTTGTCTCACGGCAACCGCAGGATTAACGCGCAATCTCACCACCGCAGAAATGATGCAGGAAGTGATGATTGCCCAGCGTACATTGGGTGAATTTCCGCGTAATATCGTGATGATGGGTATGGGTGAACCGCTGCATAATTATGCGCATGTAGCTAAATTTATTCGTATGCTCACGCATGAACAAGGTATGGCGCTTAGCCCTAGGCGGGTCACCATTTCTACGGCGGGTCTTGTGCCTGCGATTTATAGAATGTTAGACGATGATTTGCCGTGTAGCTTGGCGGTATCGCTCAATGCCACCACCAATGAAGTGCGCAACTCTATTATGCCCATCAATCAGAAATACCCACTGGAAGACTTGCTTAAAGCGATGAAAACATACGTGGCAGCACGTAGCCGAAAACGGGTCTTGATTGAATATGTGTTGCTGGCTGGCATCAACGATACCATGGATGATGCCAAACGCTTGGTGGATATTGCCAAAGACATGGGTAGCACGGTCAATATCCTGCCCTTCAATCCATTTATAGGTAGCAAGTATCAACGCCCAAGCGATGAAGTGGTTGATATGTTTCGCAATTTTCTTAATGATGCAGGTGTGGTTGCTGTGGTTCGCATATCCAAAGGCAGAGATATATCTGCGGCTTGCGGGCAACTGAAAACAGAGGTCAACCAACGCGCTGCCCAGCGAAAAGAGCGAAGAGGTCAAATATGATTTTAGTCATTGGCGATATTATTGTGGATGAATTTATTTGGGGAAATGTCAGCCGCATTTCACCTGAAGCACCTGTACCCGTGGTTAATGTAAATAAAGTGGATAGACGTTTGGGTGGTTCTGCCAATGTGATTCGTAACCTTCACGCTTTAGAAACCAAGTCTGCCATGTTTGGTGTGGTTGGTAATGATGAACCGGGTGAATGGGTACATAATCGTTTGGGTGAATTGGATTCTGATGATGAAGGCGTGTTCACCAAAAAGAACGAACGCCCCACTGCCATTAAAACACGAGTGGTCGCTCAGCAACAACAAATCGTGCGCTATGACCACGAATGGGCAACCCCAATCCATCCTGATACACAGCGTAAAATTTTAGATGTGGTGCGCGCAAAACTTAATGATGCCACAGCTGTGATTATATCTGATTATGCCAAAGGTGTGCTCACCCCTGAATTGCTTAAACAACTGATTCCTGAACTCAAAGGTAAGATTGTAGGCGTTGACCCTAAGCCATTAAATACTGAATCTTATCATGATGTTACCTTTATCACGCCCAATTTACTTGAAGCATCTGAAATGGCTGGTATGGATAATATCAATGAAGATGGTCATGTAGAAAACATGGCAAAACTGCTTAAAGACAAACTTGGTCTTGAATACATTTTGATTACCCGCTCAGAAAAAGGCATGACCCTATTTGATGGCGAGCAATGCCATCATATCCCCACCGCTGCTCGCGATGTGTTCGATGTAACAGGTGCTGGTGATACCGTGATTGCAGTATTTACGGCATGTTTAGCCCGCGGAAATTCACCCTTACAAGCGGCAAAAACTGCCAACCAAGCCGCAGGTGTTGTCGTCGGTAAGGTCGGCACCGCAACAGCAACTTGGCAGGAAATCGAGCGCCACTGATGCCCTCCTCTAGCAATTCTTTAAGCATAGGCATTGGCATCCCTGCCCGCTTTGAATCTACCCGTTTCCCAGGCAAACCTTTAGCCTTACTTGCAGGCAAACCCATGATTGTCCATGTAATCGAGCGCGCCTTAGCCACAGAATTGGGGCGTGTGATTGTAGCCACCGACCATCAAGGCATTGCAGATGTTGCGCGTGAAGCTGGTGCAGAAGTTGCTTTCACCCGAGCTGACCATGAAAGTGGTACAGAACGCCTTGCCGAAGCTTTTGCTGATATTGATGTGGATATTGTGATTAATGTGCAAGGGGATGAACCTTTGATTGACCCACAAGCCATCAAAGCAGTCATTGCCCCTTTTGCTAAGCAAGCCGATTTACAAATGGCGACACTCGCTCACCCCATCCGCGAAGCAGCCGACTTTGAAGATGCCAATGTGGTCAAACTTGTATGTAATGCTTTAGGCCATGCCATGTATTTCAGCCGCGCCCCCATCCCTTTTCCAAGAAACAAGGATGCGCTTGAGTCCACTGATATACAGCAGCATGTGGGTTTGTATGCTTATCGCCGTGAGTTTCTTCTTAAATATTCATCGCTAGCCCCATGTAAAACAGAGAAAATCGAACAACTGGAACAGTTGCGCGTCTTGCATCATGGCTACCCTATTGCCGTCACTTCAGGTGACTTTCATTGTTTGGGTGTGGATACGCCTGATGATTTAAAGCGAGCAGAAGCCTTGCTCGCCGAGCAAAGTTAAACCATGAGCACGCAGCAAGTGGCTAAGTTTTATTCTCCGCTTGAAGAAAGCATCAACATTTATTCGCATGTGCTGGGCATCATCATCAGCATTGTTGGGCTTGTCTTTTTAGTGTTAAAAGCAGTCGATGTTGGTGATGTTTGGCATATCGTCAGCACCGCTATTTTTGGCATCAGTTTGATTGTATTATACACCGCATCTTCACTGTATCACAGTGCGAAAGACCCTGTTATTCGCAATCATTTACGCATTTTTGACCATGCTGCGATTTATGTGATTATTGCAGGCACATACACCCCATTCACCTTGATTACCCTGCACGGCACGGTGGGTTGGATTATTTTTGGCATCACTTGGGGTATGGCACTTATTGGCATTGTGCTTAAGCTCTTTTTCACAGGTCGATTTAAAATATTATCCACATCCATGTATGTGTTGATGGGCTGGATGATTGTATTCGCTATCCAACCTTTGATGGACAACCTCGCACCCCAAGGTTTAAGGCTATTGGTTGCTGGTGGTTTGGCTTACACAATCGGCGCTGTGTTATACAGCATCAAAGCCATTCCGCTGAATCACGCTATCTTCCATATTTTGGTTTTAGTCGGCACAGTTTGTCATTATTTCGCCGTATACTTTTATGTTTTATCTAACAGTTAAACAATGACATTGCTCATAGAATTAAACCAACCTATCATAGCCGCATGAGTGACAAAAAAGACGAGCGTAATATTGATGAAATCTTGGCTAGCATTGATGCAATGTTGGCAGAACAAGATGATTCAACAACAGTAACCGATGATCGCAAAGAAACCGTAGAACAAGCAGCACGTGAATCTGAAGAGGCACTTAGTCTTTCATCGTCATCCGATAAAAAAACTGATACAGCCTCAAAATTACAACCATTTGAACCTTTGGATGAAAAAACCTCTGATAGCGAAGAAACCCATCAAGCGGAAGAAAGTGAAGCACTTAATGATAAAGAGGATTCCGCTGTTGAAGAGGAAGGCTCAACACCCAGACAACGTATTGTTTTAACTGAGGAATACTTAGAACCAAGTGCGCAAGAGTCCTTGCCTTTATGGGCAGCACAAACGCCGAGCAATCAAGATGAACCTGAAGAAGTTGAAAAGACGGCAGAAGAAGAGAAGGTTGATGATAACGAAGCTGAAAGCTCTGCCGAAGAGCTAACCCAAGATGCTGAGCTTGCTGATAGCATTGGTGATTTGGATGATTTCGATTTACCTGACCTTGATGCTAACGAAGAAGAAGCCGAACCTGATGAAGTCATTGAAGCAGAAGACAATATCGAAGAAGATATAATTCAAGAGCCTGAAGATGATATAGCCGAAAAACCTGAAACGGATGAACCCATTGAAGAAAGCCGCGAAGGTGGCAACAAAGATGAATTCGATGCTGTCTTTGATGCCATAGCCAATGATGACACCATCACTTTCGATATTAATGAAGCCATGGAAGAAGACACGGTTTATGATATTGAAGTGCTGGACAAAGAGCTTGTTGAAGCTTTTGTGCATGATGTGGTTCAAGAAGATATCCAAGCTGAAGAGGATTCAGGTGAAGATAGTTTAGACGAACACGATAACCAAGAGTCAACTGAGTCAATCCATGCTGAAGCAGAAGCTCAAGATGACAGTGACATCGAAGAACACAGTGAATCTGATTCAGAAGAAAACATCGAAGATGAGCCAGAAGGTAGTGCAAACGAAGTGGAATCAGAGGATGAATTAGAAGATCATACCGATGACGAAGCTAACGTTGAAGCGAACAGCGAGACTGTTGAAACTGACGAAACTATCGAAGAAGATGAAGGTTCTGATGAAGAAGCAAGCCCTTCCACCATTGAAGATTCAGTGGCGGAAGCCATCAACAATGATGAAACCATTTCAATCAACCCTGATGACTTAGACCCTATCATTGAATTAATTAGTGATGATGTGCGCATTAAAATTAATCATCATTTACAAGAAATTCTTCCCGAATTGATTAGTGATGCATTATTAGAGCATCTGACAGCACCTCGCGATAGCGACGAAGATTAAAGCAACACTTTTACACAAACATATAAACGATATTAGGAACACACAACACATGAGCGATTCGCCAACAGCATACAACCCGCAAGCTATGGAGCCAAAAACCACCGAACAGTGGTTAAACTCAGATGCCTTTAAACCCAACCTGAATGGACAAGGGCAATACAGCATCACCCTTCCCCCACCGAATGTCACAGGCAGCCTGCATATGGGGCATGCTTTTTCTGGCACGATTCAGGATATTCTGATTCGCTGGCAGCGTATGATGGGCAAAGAAGTGTTGTGGCAACTTGGGCTAGACCATGCAGGCATTGCCACGCAAATGGTGGTCGAGCGTCAGCTTGATGCCCAAGGTGTTCACCGTCGTGATTTGGGGCGTGAGAAGTTCATTGAAAAGGTTTGGGAATGGAAAGCGGAATCTGGCGGCACAATTTTAGGGCAAATGAAGCATTTGGGTTTCTCTATTGATTGGTCAAGAGAACGATTCACCATGGATGAAGGTTCTTCTGCTGCGGTGCAAGAAGTGTTTGTGCGTTTGTTTGAAGAAGGTCTGATTTATCGTGGCAAACGTTTGGTCAACTGGGATCCTGTGCTGGAAACCGCTGTTTCCGATTTGGAAGTGGTGCATGAGGAAGAAGCGGGTCATTTCTGGCATATTCAATATCCCCACGCCGATGACCCAAGTAAACATGTGATTGTTGCCACCACGCGCCCTGAAACATTACTTGGTGATGGCGCAGTGGCGGTTCACCCTGATGATGAACGCTACAAAGATTTGATTGGCAAAGAGCTTATTCTTCCTTTGTGCAATCGTACCATCCCTGTGGTTGCCGATGAATATGTTGACCCTGAATTTGGTACAGGTTGTGTAAAAATCACCCCTGCCCATGATTTTAACGATTATGAAGTTGGTAAACGCCATGATTTGCCCTTGCTTAATATTTTCACCAACACCGCACACATCAACAATGAAGACTTTATTCCTGAGCAATATGTAGGCTTGGATAGATATGAAGCGAGGGAACATATTATTGCCGATTTGGAAGCTGAAGGTTTGTTATACAAGGTTGAAGAGCATGAACACAAGGTGGGTCGTGGCGACCGCTCTCATGCCGTGATTGAGCCGTATTTAACCGACCAATGGTATGTTGCCATTCAAGATTTAGCAGATCCTGCCATTGAAGCGGTGGAAAGCGGCGAGATTAAATTTGTGCCTGAACATTGGCAGAAAACCTATTTTGAATGGATGCGTAATATCCAAGATTGGTGTATTTCGCGTCAACTTTGGTGGGGTCATCAAATCCCTGCATGGTATTGCGCCGATTGCGACCATATCACTGTGGACAGAGAAACGCCCAACTGCTGTGGCGGTTGTGGCTCTCAAAACATCAAACAAGATGAAGATGTGTTGGACACTTGGTTTTCATCAGGCCTTTGGCCATTCTCCACGTTAGGTTGGGATGGCAAAGCCGATAACGAGGATATGGCGAAGTTCTACCCCACCAATGTGTTGGTAACTGGCTTTGATATTATCTTCTTCTGGGTTGCCCGCATGATTATGATGGGCAAGAAGTTTACAGATAAAGAACCGTTTAAAGATATTTATATCCATGCCCTGATTCGTGATAAAGATGGGCAGAAAATGTCCAAATCCAAAGGTAATGTGGTTGACCCACTGGAAATGATTGAAGCGTATGGCGCAGATGCCTTGCGCTTTACCTTGGCGCACATGGCAACCCCTGGTCGTGATGTGAAATTGGATGTCAAACGCATTGAATCCAACCGCAACTTCATGAATAAAATCTGGAATGCATCGCGCTTTGTGTTTATGAACCGTGAAGATGCCAAACCTGATACAAGCATTGAGCCTAAAAATGATGTGAACCGTTGGATTTTATCCGAATTGAACACATGCGCCAAAGATGTGCACAAAGCTTTGGAAGAATATCGCTTTAATGAAGCCGCAGGCACGCTTTATAGCTTTATTTGGGGCACATACTGCGATTGGTATGTGGAAGCTGCCAAAACCTCGCTGTACAAAGGCGATGCAGAAGATAAACGCGAAACCCAAATCGTGATGCTCACGGCTCTGGATGGTTGGTTGCGTTTGTTGCACCCGATTTGCCCATTTATCACCGAGCAGATTTTCCAAGAGTTACAAGGCGAGGATGCGCGTCTAGTAACAGACGAATGGCATACTGACTATTTTACCGATGCTGATGCTGTGACCAACATGCAACGCATCATGGATATTGTGAATGCAATTCGTTCGATTCGTGGTGAAATGAATGTGTCTCCGGGCAAGAAAATCGAGGCGCACTTTGCAGTGTCTGATGAACTCAAAGC
>JALUNK010000225.1:0-46579 GCA_027055255.1 Ghiorsea sp. | reverse complement strand
TGATGAGCCTTGCCAAGCTGGAAAGCATTGTCTGGCTGGATGCGGATGCAGAAGTGGAAAACGCAGCCCTTGCCCCGCTTTCTGAGCTTAAAATCTTCTTGCCGCTTGCAGGTCTTGTGAACGTAGCCGAAGAACTAACCCGTGTTGCTAAAAACATGGAGAAAATCGAAAAAGAAATGGGCGGGCTTAAAGGCAGGTTAAACAATGATAAGTTTGTTGCCAGCGCACCTGAAGCAGTGGTCACCAAGGCTCGTGCAGATTTAGCAGGCTTGGAAGCGAAATTAACAGAGCTTGAAACAGCACAATCAAAGCTTAAAAAGCTTAAGTAGTTATTCAATGAAGAATAAGTGTTTTAATGCAATAGACTTGTTTGCTGGCATTGGCGGGATTCGACTTGGTTTTAAACAAGCCTTTAACGATCATATTAAATTTATTTTCTCATCTGAAATTGATAAGTATTCAAAATTAACCTATGAAAAAAACTTTGGTGATCAGCCTTCTGGAGATATTACTCAAATAGAACCCCAGGAAATCCCACCATTTGATATTTTATTAGCTGGCTTTCCATGCCAACCATTTTCCCATGCTGGGTTAAAGAAGGGATTTGAAGATACAAGAGGAACCTTGTTTTTTAATATTCTAAGAATTGTAGAATATCATATGCCTTCAGTGGTTTTTCTTGAAAACGTTAAGGGTTTTAAAAATCATGATAAGGGAAATACTTTCAAGGTAGTAAAAGAGAGTTTAGAAAATTTAGGATATACTGTTTCTGCTAAAGTGTTAAACGCTAAAGATTTTGGTGTTCCTCAAAATAGAGAGCGAATATACATCATTGCACTTCTAAATTCAGAGGAATTTAGTTATCCATCACCTTTAAATACTGAAACTAAACTTGGTAATATTCTAGACGACAATGTGGATAAAAAATATACAATATCTGATAAACTTTGGGCAGGTCACCAACGAAGAAAGCGGGAGCACCAAGCAAAAGGAAATGGGTTTGGTTATTCATTATTTAATGAGAGCTCCCTATATACAAGTACTATTAGTGCTCGCTACTACAAGGATGGTTCAGAAATACTTATTGCACAGAAAGGTTTGAACCCTCGTAAAATAACTCCACGAGAAGCGGCAAGACTTCAAGGTTTCCCAGAAGACTTTAAAATTCCTGTTAGTGATACTCAGGCATACAGACAGTTTGGTAACAGTGTTGCGGTACCTGTAATAGAAGCATTGGCTAAAAAGGTAAAGAAGTGCTTATCCTAATGAATCTATGTGTCTTTTAAGCTCTTCTATTAATGTTTCTTTATTCTCAGCATAATGTAATTTCCTGTGACAAATAGGACAAAGAGAAGCCATGTTTTCTTTTTTATCTCTCCCACCCTCCGATAAAGGGATGATATGATGAACCTCTACAAATTGTTCACCATCACTTTTTATAAATGGAGTATATGTGCAAGAAGGAAATTCACACAAATACATAGCCCTTTTTTTAACTGATACCCTCACAGCTGAATTCCTAGGGTAAACTGTAATAATTTTCTCTTCTGTAGATGGGGTTTCATCAGCTTGATTTACTATACTCTCCAGTGTTTCCTCATCAATACTTGTTAAAACTACTTCTTCCAAACTTGAAGTATCTTGAGGTAATAGGTTTAACTTCGATAGGTTAAAAATATAAATATCAGTGCTATCATTTGTTAGAAGAATCTCATCTCCTTCATTCAAATAGCTTATTAAATCTGTTAGTCCCATTCTTGGTTCAGGAGCCCTTCCTGAACCATCTCTCAGAGTGGCATAGTATGAGACATGTAGTGTTTGATTAGTAAATAATTCTTTAATATCAAAGTCTCTTCTATTCTCGGGGTTGTGACCCAAGTTACTTAGAATAGTCTTCTGTTCCATATTTGGAACATAAGCACTTTTATTTATATCCGTCCTGCTGACAGTCTTTATACCATAGCCACCAAATATTTTTGATATTGAATTTAAAAAATCTTGTCTTGTCATAAAGAGTTCCTTTTACATCCCTTTTAGCAACTCTTGAATGTCCACACCTAAGCCTTTACTTATTTTTACTAAATTAGTTAAACTAGGGTTACGTTTTGAGCGCTCTAGTAAGCTTATGTACGTCCTATCTAAACTGGACTTCTCTGCCAGCTTCTCTTGCGATAGCTTATGCTTTTGTCGAAGCCCTTTAATATTCTCAGCCAAAATGTTTAAGATAAGAGTTTTATATTCTTCCATAAGCTGAATAAGAAACGATTAAGACAATACATCAACGGACAATACGTCTCAGAACTGCCCAAAAGGAATAAAAACAAGTCTTGAACCTTATCTCTTTTTCCATAATTTATTTTAGAATGCACCGATATCCCACATCATTCTTTGCGGACTTTTATTCACATGATACCATCCACCTAAGCATAAGAAGAACAAGGAATCCCCGACCATGAGCCAAGGCTTTGAAATTCAAATATTTAACCGCTATGAAAACAAAATGGACATTGAAAAAGTCTATGGTGACGGCATGGTGAAATTTGCTTATGGCAACCCTATCGGTCGGCTATTGGGGCCTTTGATTGCCAGCAAAATGTTTAGCAGGCGCTACGGAAAAGCACAAGATAGCGCTAAATCTGCGCAAAAAGTCGCCCCATTTATCAAGAATTTCAATATCGACATTGAGCAATATGAAAAAGGCTCTCTGCAAGACAACCCGATTGAAACATCTTATCAATCCTTCAATGAGTTTTTTATTCGTAAGTTTAAAGATGGGCAAAGAACATTCACCAGCAACGAACATGAAATGGGCGCATTTGCTGAGGCGCGATACTTTGGTCATGAAAGCATGAGCGATGAGCTTACTATCCCCGTCAAAGGCTCCATGCTGCGGGCTGTTGATTTGATTGGTGATGCGAAACTAGCCCAAGACTTTATCGGTGGCCCACTCATGATTGCAAGATTATGCCCTGTGGATTATCACCGCTATCACTATCCCGATGATGGTAAAACCCTGAAATCTTATACCATTGCTGGCGATTTACATTCGGTGAACCCACTGGCTTTAAAATATAGGCAGGATATTTTTATCAAAAATGAAAGGCGTGTGAGCATCTTAGACACGGAGAACTTCGGTAAACTCGCCTATATTGAAGTGGGCGCGACTTGCGTGGGTAAAATCGTGCAAAGCTATGATGAATCCAAACCATTCAAAAAAGGCGATGAAAAAGGATATTTCCTTTTTGGTGGCAGCACGGTGGTATTGTACGGCGAAAAAGGCAAATGGATTCCCTCTGCAGATATGTTAGAGAACACGAAAGCAGGCATTGAAACCTATATCCACCTTGGCGATGTTGTTGCCCAACAAACCATCTGATATTTTTAAAATACAGAACATGAACCATACAGGTAACACTATGAGCAGAACGATTGAATTATTAGCACCTGGCGGTGGTGTTGAAGCCATTAAAGCTGCTGTAATTGCTGGTGCCAATGCCGTTTACTGTGGCTTGGATAATTTCAACGCTCGCAACCGCGCGGCTAACCTTTCCTATGATGATTTAACAGGTGTCATACGCTTAGCACACAAATATGATTGTGATGTATTTTTAACCGTGAATGTGGTGATTTTGGAACAAGAACTGCCCAGCCTCATCAAACTACTGAATAAATTGGTCAACTCAGGCGTGGACGGCATCATTGTACAAGATGTTGGTATTTTCAATCTGGTGAAGAAGTATTTCCCAAGCTTGGATATTCACGCATCCACCCAACTGACCACGCATAATGAAGGGCAAATCAAATTCTTGGCAAAATTGGGTGCATCGCGCCTTAATTTATCGCGTGAATTGAATATTAATGAAATCAAGGCATTAACCACGGTTGCCCATGACCATGATGTACTTACCGAAGTGTTTGTACACGGTGCCTTGTGTATCGCTTTCTCTGGGCAGTGTTATTCAAGCTCGGTCAGCGTAGGCAATTCGGGCAATCGGGGTAGCTGTAGCCAAGCCTGTCGTGATGAGTATGAAATCACGGATGCAGGCAACCGCTTCCCCCTTAATTTAAAAGATAATTCCGCTTATTTTGACCTGCCGCAATTGGTTGATGCGCAAGTGGATTCATTGAAAATTGAAGGGCGAATCAAAAATGCCCACTATGTTTATACCGTGACAGATACTTGGCGAAAATCGATTGATACTTTTGTGGCATCGGGTCAGTTAGCACCTGATGACTCGAACTTACACCGTGTGTTTAACCGCGATTTTACAAACTCTTTTTTACAGGGAAACCTCGCCAAGGATATGTTTATCGATAATCCTCGCGACCACAGCATTGAACATGCCGTAGAAAAAAGCAGCGCCAAAACCGTAATACAAATTCAAGAAGTGAAAGACGGTTTGTTTGCGAAAAAGAATCAACTTGGTGAAGAATTGACTGAAAAGATTAAGTATCTCAGCATTGCCAAACAACCCTTGCGCCTCACCTTTTCTGGGCAATTCAACCAGCCTTTGCGTCTAACTCTAAGCATTGGCGATACTGTGGACGGGATTGATACACACAAAACCCACACCTTGCAGACGGAATCAACACTGCGTACCACGAAAGACTTACCCATCACCCAAGCTGTTATCGAAAAACGGTTTAAAAACTTTGCCAGCCAAGATTATAATATTACAGCGTTTGACTGCGCAGAGCTTGGCGAGGGTTTGAACATCCCTTTCAAAGAGCTAACCCAGCTTAAAAATCAAGCTGCATACTTGTTAAATCATGAGGTTGAGCTTGTGCCCTTTGTGGATGTGCCGCCTTTACAGAATCATCCGAAAAAAGATGTGAAACATAGCCTGTCTATACTTATCGCAGATGAAAAAGATGTGGCTTTGTGTGATGTCACAGATGCAGATGTATATTTCAAATTGCCAGAAAGCTGGAAGAAAGGCTGCGATAAATACATTGATATTTTCAAACGTCATCCGCAACTTATCCCGTGGTTTCCTGCTGTGTTGATTGGTAAAGATTATGATGAATCGGTGCGTTTGTTAGAAGAGATTCAACCTGCACGCATTGTAAGCAATAACACAGGCATTGCTTATCAAGCTTATGCAATGGGCATTGAATGGATTGCAGGGCCTTTCTTAAATACAACCAACTCGTATGCATTATTAACGCTGCAAGAGGAATTGAACTGCGCTGGTGCGTTTATTTCCAACGAAATCAACCGTATGCAAATCAAAAAGATTTCACGCCCTGATAACTTTAAATTGGTGTATAGTATTTATCATCCCATCTTATTGATGACCAGCCGCCAGTGCTTCTTTCAGCAAACTGTGGGCTGCAATAAACCCACGATTGAAGATGGTTGTATGTTAAAATGTGAAAAGGCGACCACGATTACCAACGTCAAAGGTGTATCTTTTGCCGTGGATAAACAACGCGGTGGTTATCCAAGTATTTATAATCATGAGCAGTTTTTGAACACTGATATTGTCAGTGATTTGGGCGAATTGTTTGACGAGTTCTTTATTGACCTCACCAATATTGGTGCAGGCTCTAAACAAGAGCATGACAAGCTTGAACTGCTCAAACACTTTGAAACCCTTATCCATCAAGCCAGTGAGGATCATAAACAACAAGCTGCCACGCAGTTAAGCCAAATGGTTAGCCTATCCACAAGCGCGCAATATATTCAGGGGCTATAAGGGAAGTGCTGATCAAATCATGAATTTGTATCTTGCGTCCAGCATAAGCACCTTTTGCGTTGAAACTCTATGCAATAGCCAGCTATTACACACGATTTTCGCCTTAAAGTTGAGTATTCTGAATCACAATCGACTTCAGCCAGATCTAATCAGCACTTCCTAAACACACGCCATGTTATCAACCACAACATCAGCATTGCCAGTGCTGTATTCCTTACAAAACTGTCCCTATGCCATGCGCGCAAGATTGGCATTGTTGCTCGCTCAACAAAAGGTACAGCTACGCGCTATTTCGTTGAAGGACAAACCCGCAGAGATGTTGCTTGTTTCCCCCAAAGGTACTGTGCCTGTTTTGGTCATGAGCAATGGTGAGGTAATTGAAGAAAGTTTAGATATTATGCTTTGGGCATTAAAGCACCATGACCCAGAAAACCTGCTCTATGCTCACGATGAAGATAAGCTGACCGAGATGCTTGAGATCATTGAAGAAAACGATGTTGAATTTAAACCTACCCTAGAAAAGTACAAACGCGCCAAACGTTACCATGGCAATGATTTGGAAGCCTGTCGCCTTGCATGTGAGCCTTTTATTCAAGCGCTAGAAAAACGACTGACGCAACACGCGTTTTTGATGGGTGCGACACCCAGTTTGCTTGATATTGCTTTGCTGCCTTTTATTCGCCAATTCTCAAGGGTAAACAAAGCAGAATTTTCACACCATAGATATGCCAACTTACGCCACTGGTTACGTCATCATTTGCAAAGTCGATTGTTTGCCAAGGCGATGTTCAAATATCCATTGTGGTTAGATCATCATGAGCAGTGTATCTTGGGTGAGTGACTAACATGTATATCAAAGGAACTTGTATCTCATCCACCACAGATGAACACGGCCCTATTTATGTGTACCAAACAAGAACAAGCCGAATCCTCAGCTTTGATGAAAAAATCTATCAAAGTAGTATGAAGATCAATGATATTAATGGATTAGACCTTGCTTACACCCAAGCCATGATGACAGGTTTATTTTTTATCCCCACGATAAATAGAGCCACCATCATGGGGCTGGGCGCGGGGTCTATGACCAAGAGCTTGCTGCATCATTTTTCCGAACTAAACATAGATGTAGTTGAATACCGTGAAGCAGTGGCGAATATTACAAAAAAGTATTTTTATTTGCCCTATACCAGCCGCTTATCCATTCATATTGATGATGCGGTGAATTACATCAAACATACAAACCGCAAAAGCGATATTATCTTTTCCGATTTATACACCTCAGAAGGTATGGAACCCAAACAACTACAAGCATCCTATTTGCGTGATTCTAAAAATGCACTCAACCAACACGGTGTGCTCGTACTCAATATCTGGAATACGGCACTTCAATCACGAAAAGAATTGGATGATTTACTGGTCATCGAGTTTGAAAACCGACTGCTTAGTTTCGAAGTGGATAGTGGCAATACCATCGTACTTGCATTCAAAAATGACATTCCCGTCATCAAAAGAAACGCACTGCTTGCGAAAGGCAAATGGCTACAAGGGAAAATGAATATTCCTATGGAGCGATATGCTAAATTACTTTGGAGCACACAGGGGAACAAGTTCGGGCTTGGTTAGTTCGCTGCCTTTGTATAAAGTCCGTCATCTTAATAAACAAGTAGCACCCTATCCTCTTCTCACATGGTTAATAAAAACAAATGAATACAAAAACAATAGCAACGCACAACGGCAACTTTCACGCAGATGATGTGTTTAGCATCGCGGTGTTCAAACATATATTGCCTTCTTTCAAGCTGATTCGCACGCGTGATTTAGCGCTTATCGCCAAGGCGGATATTGTGGTGGATGTAGGTGGTGAATACGACCCTGAAACAGATAGATTTGACCATCATCAACGTGGTGGTGCGGGTGAGCGTGACAACGGCATCCCCTACTCCTCATTTGGTATTATTTGGCAGAAATACGGCATAGACATGTGTGAAGGTAATCAAGACCTAGCCAATGCATTGGATGCTGGCTTGGTGTCTACCATTGATGCCATTGATTGCGGGCATGTCACTGGTGTGCAAGAAGGCATTAGCCTTAGCCAAACCATTGGTATGTTTAACCCGACTTGGCAGGAAGATAAACATGTGGATGAATGCTTTGATGAAGCTGTTGCATTTGCATCGCGCATTTTAACTCGCTTTATTGCAGCAGCGAGTGGTGGTTTGAATGCCAAAGCCATTGTGGCGAAAGCCATTGAAAAAGCAGAAGACCCAAGGGTGATTGTGTTGGAGCAATATACGCCTTGGAAAAAGACGGTGGTGAATATGTCCGATGAAGCATTGTTTGTGGTCTATCCATCGCAAACAGGCGAATGGCGCATTCAAACTGTGCCTGCGGCGTTGGGTACATTTGAAAACAGAAAAGAGCTACCAAAAAGGTGGGCAGGATTATCCGATAAAGCGCTTCAAGATGTGACTGGCATTGATGATGCCATGTTCTGCCATAATGGGCTGTTTATTGCGGGTGCAAAATCATTTGAAAGCACTATGAAAATGGCAGCTATGGCGGTTGAAGAGAATCAATAAGATAAAACTTATTGATTTATAACCATATACCACATAAAAATGTAATCAGCCGCCTACTTACAAATACCTTATACTTTGGCTGGAGAATTGCTTAACTCCTTATAAACCTTATTTTGAAGGAGTTTGGGTATGGATGATGGCGTTTCAATTCGCAAGTTATTGCAGGTGATGGTGGATAAAGATGCCTCTGACCTTTATCTCATGGCAGGTGCGCCACCGGGTTACCGTATACAAGGTGTGATTAAACGCATGGGCAAAGAAAACTTTAGCCCAATCATTATGGACAAGCTGGCTGCTCAATTGATGACTGAAAAGCAGAAGGTTGAGTTTTCGAATAGCATGGAAATGAATGTGTCTGCAGCATTTGCTGGCATGGGCAGGTTTCGTGTTAATATTTATAGACAGCGTGGCAGTATTGGTATGGTCATTCGTCAAATTACCACCGAAATACCTAGTATTGCTGATTTAAAACTTCCCGAAATATTTAAAGACATTGCTATGACCAAGCGCGGTTTGGTGTTGATGGTTGGTGGCACTGGCTCAGGAAAATCTACATCACTTGCAGCTATTGTGGATTGGCGAAACAGCAATCAAGCTGGGCATATTATTACCATTGAAGACCCTGTTGAGTTTATGCACACGCATAAAAAATGTTTTGTGACCCAGCGCGAAGTTGGCTCGGATACCATTTCTTTCCAAGCAGCCCTTAAAAACACATTGCGCCAGGCACCTGATGTGATTTTACTTGGTGAAATCCGCGACCACGAAACCATGGAACATGCGATTTCCTTCGCTGAAACAGGGCATTTGGTTTTAGCCACTCTCCATGCCAACAATGCCAACCAAGCAGTCGAGCGCATCATTAACTTTTTCCCGACTGAACATCACCAGCAAGTGTATATGAACTTATCCATGAACCTCAAAGCAATTTTATCGCAAAGACTGGTGAAAACAAAAGATAATAACCGTGCTGCTGCTATTGAAATTCTTATCAATACACCTCGTGTGATGGATTTAATTCTCAAAGGTGACATATCAGGCATCAAAGAAGCCATGCAAGGCGGTGAACAATATGATATGCAAACCTTTGACCAAGCATTGTTTAAAATGTGGGAAGATGGTTTGATTGATGATATTGAAGCTTTGCGCAATTCTGATTCAACAAACAATATGCGTTTGGAAATGAAAATGAAGAGTATTGGTTCACCCAATACTAAGGGGCAAATGATGTCAGGTGATACATCTAACTTGGAGCTTAAAATATAGATTTATCCGATAAAAGCACACGGTGATTGGATATGATAAGCGGCTACATCGGGTAGTGAAAATTTAATGGACTCAGCATGTAACCTTAGGCGTTTATAACCCTTAGTTTGATTAAATCCAACATCACCATACTTATCATCGCCCACTATAGGAATTCCAATAGATGCTGCATGAACCCTGATTTGATGTGTACGCCCAGTGATAATTTTAATACGAACTAACGAACTAACTTCATAGGTTTCTATAGGTGCGAAATAGGACACTGCTCGTTTGCCCTTTTGCTTATCCACATGCACTGACCACTTGCCATTTTTGGCTATGGTCTTCAAAAGTGGTGCATCCACTTTGCGATGACCGCCTTGCCACTTGCCCTTGACCAGTGCCAAATAATGTTTGTCCACACCCCTATTTTCCTGCTGCTTTTGAAAAGCTCTTAATGCGCTCTTGCGCTTAGCAATCACCAATACACCTGATGTTTCTTTATCCAAGCGGTGCGCTAATTCTAAATAAGGGGCATCAGGTCGGGCTTGCCTTAAGAGCTCAATCACACCGAGGCTATCGCCCTTCTCTTCATCTTGAATCACACCATGCACAGCGATACCAGCTGGTTTATCAAGAAAAATAAACCGTGAATCTTCAAATAATACACATTGCTCTACATCAACACCTTGGCTCATGTCCACAGACTAACGCTTTAGTGAGACAAACCTACAAAAGAAATCACTAAACTTGCCAAATCAACTGTTTCAGACACTATTAACCCTATCTTATCCAAGTTTGTAGTCTCAAAGGTATACTATGTCAGATTTTTTAACATTTAAGAGCTTTATTAGCCCTACTATGCTCCTGATTTTTTATTATTTAGGCGTAGCAATGCTACCCTTTGCAATATGGTATTTTTCAACACATATCGTCTCAAGGTATGGGCTGGTTGATACTTTGCATAAAAAGGGTAAACACTTCATCTGGAAAATGCTCTCTAGCAAACAACGGATAACTATTATATTTGTATTCTTTTCCTTGCTAATCATGATGGAACTCATATGGCGTATGATGTTTGAGTTTTTAATTGCCTACATGCAAATCCGCAATGTGCTTGTACATTCCTCGATGATAAACCCTTTATAAACGAGCATTCTACTATGTTTTTACGCATCAATAACTTTAATATTGCTTTGGATGAAAGCGATTCGCAAACCACGGTCAGGTTATGCGAAACACTTGGCATTGAAGCTGAGCAGCTATTGGCTTGGCATATCGTGCGCAAAGCCATTGATGCGCGCAAACGAAGCGATGTACACTTTGTATGCAGCGTGGAATGCACACTTAGCAGCGATGCCAAACCTTTAACCTCTGCGCAAATTCAAACAGACATTACGTCACGCTTAGCTATTGAAAAGCCTGAATCTTTAATGCCAACAACGAACACCCAAGAACATATCATTGTGGTCGGCGCTGGCCCCGCAGGATTATTTGCCGCCCTTGCACTGATTGAAGCAGGCAAAAAAGTGACATTATTGGAGCGCGGCAAACCTGTGGAAACACGTTTGAAAGATATTGGGCGCTTAAGAAGCCGAGGTGAGCTTAATCCTGAAAGCAATGTATGTTTTGGTGAAGGTGGCGCAGGCACATACACCGATGGCAAACTTTATACCCGCATCAAACATCCTTTTGTGCGTTGGGTATTGGCTGAATTTGTTCGTTTTGGTGCCAAAGAAGATATTTTGGTGGATGCACACCCGCATTTGGGTACAGACCGTTTGGTACGCATCATCAAAGCCATGCGCCATTATTTGATTGAACAAGGTGTGGATTACCGCTTTGAAAGCAAGGTGACAGCCTTGCTCACCCATGAAGGTAAGATGACAGGCGTACGCTTGGCTGATGGCGAAGAGCTGCAAGCCGAGCATGTGGTGCTCGCCATTGGACATTCAGCACGGGATACTTTTGAACATATGCAAACCATTGGTATCAAGCTCGAAGCCAAAGACTTTGCAGTAGGTGTACGCACCGAACATGAGCAAGATTGGGTGGATGAATGCCAGTTTGGCAAGTCAGCCAAACATCCCAAACTTCATGCCGCAGAATACAGCTTAACCCATCAAGTGCCTGATAAAGCTCTGGGGAAACGTGGCGTATTCAGCTTTTGCATGTGCCCCGGTGGTTTGATATTGCCCTCACCGACTGAAGTGGGTAAAATGGCAGTCAATGGCATGAGCAATGCCAAGCGCTCAAGCCCCTTTGCCAATTCAGGTATTGTAGTGCAAGTTACCCCGCAAGACATTAAACAACATGGTTTAGGCGATGACCCTTTATGTGGCATTCGTATGCAGCGCGAATTGGAAGAAAAAACATTTAAGGCAACATCGCATGCCTATGCTGCCCCTGCCATGCGTATTAGCGATTTTATCAGCAACACCCCGAGTGGCACATTGGCAAATTCTAGATTTAAACCTGCTGTTGAAGCATCCGATATTCGCAGCATCTTACCCACATGGTTAAGCAAACCTCTAGCCGAAGGTTTACAGGGTTTTGATAGAAAAATGAAAGGGTTTATCTCCGAACATGCCAATATGTTGGCCGTAGAATCACGCACCAGCTCACCCATACGCATTACCCGCGATAAAAGCCTACAATCTGTGACTATCAGAGGGCTTTATCCTGTGGGTGAAGGTGCGGGTTATGCTGGCGGTATTGTTAGCGCGGCTGTGGATGGCTTAAAAGCTGCTGAGGCAATTATCAACACCACACATTAAAGTGTGAGATTGGTTACATTCAATGACCAACTGAACCTAAGGCTAGACTGCATTGAACATCACACATGGAGTCTAGCATGGTCGCAAAAGCAGCACGCAAAAAGAAAGTTACACCCATTCAAACACAAATGAAAAATGAAGAGGTATTGGAAGAGTCTCAATTTGATATTGTAGTTAGTGAGCAAATATCCGCATTACCTAAACTTGCCGACAATAGGAATTTAGATGAAGTCGACCACACACCCATTGATTTTGATGCAATCATTGAAGATGTCACCAATGTGATTGCTACAACACCCGACCAGTACAAATGCATTATGTTTACCGATTTGGTGGGCTCAACCCAATATAAACGTGAAATGGGACATACCAAAGGTTTTATGCGCAATCGTATGTTTTGTGATATTTGTGAACAGGCTATTATCCGACATAACGGTTCTGTGGTGAAACGTTTGGGTGATGGCGTGATGGCTGTATTTGAAACAGCTATTGATGCTGTGCTTGCCGCTATGCTAATGAGCAACAGCTTGGATAAAGAACGTAAAAAACTAAAACCTATGGTTGGTAAAATGGACTGCCGAATCGGCATCACCTGTGGTTATGTGAAAGAGATACCTGGACCAACGGCTGACTATATCGGTCATGCCATGGATAAAGGTGCGAGAATTGAAGGTATTGCCCGCACCAACCAAGTGCTTATTGATGAGATTGTATATGGATTGATTCATACCAAAATTCGGGACTACGCTGCGGATATTGTGATTGGAAAACCACGTAATTTAACCCTTAAAGGCGTGGGTGTAAGTACGCTTTATGAAGTCTCTCCACGAGAACGTGGGCTTGTCGGAAGCCTTGGTTATAAAATGCGGCACCTGTTCGATTAAGACCTCAATAAAAATGCATTGCTCATCATACACTATTTTGTGTATGCTCTGCCTTTAGACTACTCCATTTAAAGGTTATTTATCATGAGCAATGCAACACAACATCATCATTTAATTATTCTTGGCTCTGGCCCTGCAGGTTACACTGCGGCGATTTACGCAGCGCGTGCCAATTTGAAACCTGTGATTATTCAAGGCATTCAACCTGGTGGTCAGCTGACCACAACCACAGACGTGGATAACTACCCCGGCTATAAAGATGGAGTGCAAGGCCCTGAAATGATGGAAGATTTTAAAGCTCAAGCCGAGCGTTTTGGTACTGAAATGATTTGGGATCATATCAACACTTCTGATTTATCTTCTCGCCCGTTTAAACTTTCTGGTGATGATGGTGAATACACTTGTGATGCTTTGATTATCGCAACGGGTGCATCCGCCATGTATTTGGGTTTAGAATCTGAAGAGAAATTTAATGGTAAGGGTGTTTCAGCCTGTGCCACTTGTGATGGTTTCTTCTACCGCAATCAAGATGTAATTGTTGTGGGCGGTGGTGACACAGCCGTGGAAGAAGCGATTTATTTGGCAAATATTTGTAAGTCTGTCACCTTGGTACACCGCCGCGACGAACTACGCGCTGAAAAAATCATGCAAGATAAACTGATGAGCTTGGATAATGTATCTATCAAGTGGAACAGTGTCTTGGATGAAGTGTTGGGTGATGACACTGGCGTTACAGGGGCTCGCCTGCGCTCTACGTTGGATGATTCCACTGAAGAACTCGAAGTCATGGGTGTATTTATTGCTATCGGGCACAAACCCAACTCTGATTTCGCCCAAGGTCAGCTTAAAACGGATGATACAGGTTATATTATTACCCAAGACAAAAGCACCGCTACATCGGTGGATGGTGTATTTGCTGCGGGTGACATTGCAGACCCTGTGTATCGCCAAGCCATTACTTCGGCAGGCGAAGGTTGCAAAGCTGCCTTAGATGCCGAGCGATTCCTTTCCCAGCATGGATAAAACTTCATGAGACCACAAACAGCTTGGTTGCTCAAACATTTTCCTTACTCAACTTTAGTGAGGAACCAATCACTTCTTTTAAGGCTTGGAACGTTTCTTTTTATAGCCACATCAGGTTATGCAATGTTCTATATCCAACCTTTACATATCATGGCATTGGCTGCTTTTTCCATTGCCTTTGGCTTAATCTTTATTTCTTCATACCTTCCTAGGAAAGAAAATAAAATAAGCAGCCTAGTCACCCAAACGGGTGCTTTGGAGCTCTTGGATTTAAGCCCCTTGGCTATATTCACCTATGAAAAGAAAAAAGAAAACATCCATATTCGCTTTGCCAATCGAGCATGCCACACCATGTTTGCTGAGGGTAAAAAAAGACTTAGCGGCAAACCCATCAATCATCTTGTTATGCTTGAAGATGAAGAAGAAATGCTTTCGGTATGCTTAGAAACATTAGAGTCTGAAGAAAAAGGTGTAAACAGAACCTTCTTTGTTCGTGGCCGCAACATGGATGGCAGTATCATCAAACTCATGGGTGCCACAGCGCAAATCAAATGGTTGGCAGACTCCATTGGCATTTGTTTTTTACTTGATATTTCAGAAGAAGAAAATCAATACTTAGAAATGCAAGTCCATGTGCATGAAGGTTATCAAAACACCTTGGTAGCAGGCATTGTTCATGATTTCCGCAATGTGCTTACTAGCATTATTGGCACGGCCGAGGCATTACAATTTAACGTTAAAGATGAACATATCATCAAGCAACTTGATGTCATTATTGATTCAGGTGAGCGCGGCTCCAGCACCATCACTGAAATTCTTCAGCTTAGCAGCGCCAAACAGTCCGATGAAATTCTGGAGTATCGAGATATTCGCTCCGATTTAAAAAGTATTGTTGCACTGCTTCGCCTGCAGTTGCCTACCCACATCAAACTTTCTTATGCTATCGAGGGCGAGGTTTCACGGATTAAAATCAGCACCAGCCAACTGGAACAAATTTTGATGAACCTTGTCAACAATGCTTCGCAAGCCATGGATAAAGATTATGGTAGCATATCCATTCATGTAAAACATTGTGAGGCTGATGAATCTTGTATTGATACGGGTTCAGTGCGAATTATCGTTTCTGATAATGGTCGTGGCATATCTGAAGAAGACCTACCCTTTGTCACCGATAACTTTTGGACGCTACGTAAAAGTTCTGGTGGCACGGGGTTAGGTTTAGCCATGGTCAAACGCATTGTAACCAGCCTTGGTGGCAATTTAGAAATCAAATCTCAGTTAGGCGTAGGCACGCATATTTGTATGTGTTTCCCGCTTGAAAATCAAGAAAACAACGCTACCCAGAAGAATATAAGCAAGGAAGACCCCATAGAAGAATCATCAGCAATCATAAAAGAGTCTTCAACCGCCCCTTTCCAAGCCAAACCATGTACGATTTTATTGGTGGATGATCAGCCCAGTGTTTTGCATGTACAACAAATGTTGCTTGAAGCTATGGGGCATACTGTCATCACAGCTATGCATGGAGCAGCTGCGATTGAAGTCTTTGATAAGGCATCTGATGATATTGATATGTTGGTCACCGATTTTAAAATGCCGGGCATGGATGGTGTTGACCTTGCTGAAAAACTGCGAAAAAAGGATGCTTCTCTACCCTTACTTATGGTCACGGCCTATGGTGAAACTGAGAAATTAATGCGTGCTGAAGATTTAAACATGACCATTATTCTCAAGCCAACCAACCTTAAAAAGTTCTCTGAAGCCATACTCGAAACACAACTGAAATATCCCAATAAATTTTCTTAATTGCAGAATGCTGGCTGCCCTCTTATAGTGCAGCTCCTACACCAACTGGATGTAGTATTTTAGTTCATATATATCGAGGTAATTTCGCATGGCCGTTCAACGTACACTATCTATTATTAAACCAGATGCAGTCGCAAAAAATGTTATTGGTGACATCATTCGTCGCTTTGAAGAAAACGGGTTATCCGTTATCGCAATGAATATGACACACCTTAGCGGTGATCAAGCTGGTCGCTTTTATGCAGTACATGCAGAGCGCCCATTCTTTAAAGACCTTTGTGAGTTTATGAGCTCAGGTCCTGTTTTGGCCATGTGCCTAGAAGGTAAAAATGCTGTTGCATTGAATCGCCAACTTATGGGTGCAACCAACCCTCAAGAAGCTGAAGAAGGTACGATTCGTGCTGACCATGCTGATTCCATTGACGCTAATGCTGTTCACGGCTCAGATTCTGAAGAAAATGCAGCCATTGAAATTAATTTCTTTTTCTCTGATTTAGATATTAACAGCCGCGCCTAATTTTTATGAGTGAACAAACTTCTGCTTCACAAGAAGACGCAAAGAAAGCGCTAAAAGACAAACTGCCTGAACAAACCCGTGTTCGCCGCGAAAAGCTGGCAACCATGCGTGAGTTGGGGCAAGCATACCCCAATACTTGGCGTAGTGATGCTAATCTACTTGATTTACATCAACAGTATGATGCTGCAGACAAGGAAGCTTTAGCTGACCAAGGTATCGAGGTGACTGTCGCAGGTCGCTTGATGGCGCACCGCGTTATGGGTAAATCTAGTTTTGTCAAAATTCAAGATAAAGATAGCGATATTCAACTTTTCTTGAATCGTGACAACTTGGGTGGCGCAGAAGTTTATAACCCAACAAAAAAATGGGATTTAGGCGATATTGTTGGTGCAAAAGGTTTATTGTTTTTCACAAAAACAGGCGAGCTTTCTATTAAAGTTTCACATGTAGAAATCATTACCAAGTGTTTACGTCCTTTACCAGATAAGATGCAAGGTTTAAGTGATATAGAAACACGGTACCGTCAACGTTATGTCGATTTAATCGTCACGCCTGAATCACGCCAAACCTTTCGTACTCGGTCAAAAATTGTATCCCTACTACGCCAAGGTTTGGAAGAAAAAGATTTTATGGAAGTCGAAACACCCATGTTGCAAACCCAAGCAGGTGGAGCGGCGGCTCGTCCATTCACAACGCACCACAATGCCTTGAATATGGAATTGTTTTTACGTATTGCGCCCGAATTATACCTCAAACGTTTGTTGGTTGGTGGTTTTGAGCGTGTCTTTGAAATCAACCGTAACTTCCGTAATGAAGGTTTGGATGCAACACACAATCCTGAATTCACTATGGTTGAATTTTATCAAGCTTATGCAGACTTTAATGATGCTATGGATACTACCGAAGCTTTAATTAAAGGCATTGCATCAGGCATCAACGCACAGCAAGTGGGATGGGAAGGTGTGAATATTGATTTCAACCAAACCTTCAAACGCATTCGTCTTGATGAATCTGTGTTTGAGCATCGTCCAGATTTACGTGGTCATGCAACCGACAAAGCTTTGTTGGCTACAGTTTGTTTGCAAGAAATACCTGATTTCAAACCATTAATTTCTTGGAAATCAGGGCATTACTTACTTGCCTTATTTGAAGAGCTTGTCGAACCTAAAATAACCCAGCCAACATTTATTACCCACTACCCTGTGGATGTTTCTCCACTGGCAAGACGCAATAATGAAGATGACAATGTAACCGATAGATTTGAGTTATTTGTCGCAGGACGCGAAATAGCCAATGGTTTTTCTGAATTAAATGACCCAGATGATCAGCGCAGTCGCTTTGTTGCTCAAGCCCAAGCTAAGGCTGCTGGAGATGCTGAAGCAACAGGTATTGATGATGATTATTTGCGTGCGCTAGAGTTTGGCATGCCTCCTGCTGCTGGCGTTGGCATAGGTGTCGATAGGCTGGTCATGATGCTCACAGGACAACATTCTATCCGTGATGTATTATTATTCCCCCATATGCGCCCTGAATAATAGTTAAAAGGAGTTTGTATGATTGCTGAACATTTCATGGTTACAAAAGTCGTTACCGCCCAAGCGAAAGAGTTAACCAGCCATGTGTTGGATAAAATGCACCATCATAAACTTAGAATGCTACCCGTTGTTGATGAAGAAAATCATGTTTTGGGTATTATTTCTTCTTTTAATATCATGCAATGTATCGTACCAGACTATCTGGTTAATGGTGACTTAAATCAAATTTCCTATGCCCCCGATTTAGGTATCCTGCGTGAGCGATATAAAAAAATTGTAGATTGCCCTATCCAAAAAATAATGGACACGGCTCCTTTATTTGTGAATAAAAATGAATCTCTCTTATCCGTTTCCGCCGCTCTCTCTGCATATGGAAAACATGAGTATGCACTTGTTGTTGATGACGAAAAACATCTGCAAGGCATTATTTCTGCGGGGGATATCTTGGGTAGATTAAAGCTCAAAGCTAGCGAGAAAAACAATGCATAATTCCGTAGCCCATGAAGCATCTGTTATTTTTGATTTAGACCCAACATGGGTGGCTGTATCCATCTTGCTTGTAGTGTATGGCGTGATTATGGCAGAAAAATTCAACCGTGCAGTTCTCTCTCTTATGGGTGCAGGCTTGATGATTTTATGCGGTGTTATCACCCAACAACAAGCTGTAGCAGGTATCGATTTCAATACCATTGGCTTGCTGACGGGTATGATGGTTATTGTTACAATTAGTCAAAAAACAGGTATGTTTCAATATGTTGCGATTAAAGCAGCTAAATTCGTAAAAGGTAACCCATGGGGCATTTTGGTGATGCTTTCTCTCGTTACTGCAGTATTCTCAGCTTTCTTAGACAATGTCACCACGGTTTTATTGATTGCTCCCGTAACACTTTTGATTACAGATGCTTTGGGGGTTCGCCCTTACCCATATTTATTCGCACAAATCTTTGCATCCAACATTGGTGGTGCATCAACACTTATTGGTGACCCGCCAAACATCATGATTGGCTCTGCAGCTAACTTAAGCTTCACTGATTTCCTTTTCAATCTTGCACCAATAACACCTATCATTTTCTTGCTCACTTTGGGTTTTATTTGGTTGATGTTTGGTCGCGACCTCACAGCTACAGATGAAAAAAAAGCCCTTATTATGCAATTTAATGAAAATGAGGCGCTCAAAGACATCCCTTTATTGAAAAAGAGTTTATTTGTTCTTTTTGCTGTAATTGGTGGCTTCTCTGTCGCTCATACCTTTCATTTAGAGCCTGCAACCATTGCCATGTTTGGCGCTGCGTTCTTACTTTTATTGCAGACCTTTGGTCAATCCGTGCATGATAAAGACCATGCTTATGAAGGCGTAATGGCTGAAGTGGAATGGACAACTATTTTCTTCTTTGTTGGTCTGTTTATTATTGTTACTGGTGTGGAGCACACAGGTGTCATTGCTATGTTAGGGCAAAAGACCATCGAGCTGACGAATGGTGATTTTAATGCCACGGTAGGTGCTATTTTATGGGTATCTGCCATCGCTTCTGCTTTAATTGATAATATTCCATTCGTAGCAACGATGATTCCTTTGGTGCATAGCATGGCAGACACATTTGGTGGTGCAGAAGCTATTGTTCCTATTTGGTGGGCGCTGGCATTGGGCGCATGTTTGGGAGGTAATGGTTCACTCATTGGTGCATCTGCCAACTTGATTGTTGCAGGGTTTGCTCAGCGCGCTGGTCATCCGATTTATTTCCTACAATTCATGAAACATGCGTTTCTACTCATGATTATGAGCATTGGTATATCACATGCTTATTTATATCTACGCTACCTAAGCTAACACATTGTTCCAACGCTTCGAATTTCTATTAGCACTACGCTATCTACGTTCGCAGCGTGGTGAACGCTTTGCCTCACTCATCGGTTGGAGTTCTGCGGTAGGCATGGCGATTGGTGTCATGACATTGATTGTGGTCATGTCAGTGATGAATGGTGTTGCGACAGAAATTCGCGACAAAATATTGGGCTTTTCTTCTCATGTTGAAATTCAAGGGCCTAGTGACACCTTTGCAGAGTGGCAGACATGGTTAGATGTCGTCAAAACAATGCCACATGTCAAACAAGCACTCCCCTACATATCAACACAAACATTGGCCAACCACAGACATAAATCAACTGGGGCAATCCTTAAGGGCATTGATATTCAACACGACACAACCATTGCCAATTTTATTACCAAAGGGCAATTTTTGACTCAACCAACACAGAATAAACATATTTTTGAGGCAGTGATTGGTAAAGATTTAGCGCATAAGTTATCTGCTAGCGTCGGTGATAACATTCGTTTATTATCACCTTCTTCGGGTATTAGCCCTATTGGTGCATCACCTAGAATGCGTGCATTTAAAGTTGTAGGTATTTTTGATTCTGGATTTTATGAGTATGATGTTGGTTTAATCCTTACATCCATGCGAGCCGTACAAAGGCTTAACCGCTTGGGAAATGAGGTTACAGGTATTGAACTTCACCTTGAAAATAGAGATTTAGCAACACAGGTTGCTAAAGAAGTTCGACTGATACTTCCTGCTTCAGCTTGGGTTACGGATTGGCAGCATCGACATCAATCCTTCTTCCAAGCCCTTAAAATGGAACGAACTGCCATGAGTATTATCCTATTCTTAATTGTTATTGTTGCTATTTTCAACATGGTTTCATCTTTGGTCATGGTCGTCATGGAAAAACGCAAAGAGATAGCAATTTTAAAAACTATTGGGGCATCACATGCCTCCATTGTTCGTATTTTCTTATTGATGGGCATTACACTAAGCAGCCTTGGAACGCTCACAGGTGTTTTGGCAGGTGTTTTACTGTCCCTAAAATTGGAGGTCATTGTTGCATGGATAGAAGAAGTCAGCCATACTACCTTTTTATCGGGTGATGTTTATTATATTGACCATGTCCCTGCTATCATGGATGTGTCATCCATTATTACTGTGGGTATCATGAGTTTACTGATGGGTATACTGGCAACACTTTACCCTGCTTGGCGAGCTGCTAAAGTACCACCTGCGGAAGCTTTGCGTTATGAATAAGGAGTTAGTTCATGTCTTTAGATGCTCTAAAAACAAAAGCTAGAAAAGCAATTCTAGCTGGCAAATATGACGTGGCTCTAAAATTATACGCTGAGATACATAAAGAAGATTCTTCTGATCTACGTTCGTTTACTAAACTCGCTGAAATGAAAGAAAAAACAGGTGACCTTAAGGCTGCTGTACAAGACTATACCAAGATTGCTAAACAGTATGCAGATGAAGGCTTTATTGTTCAAGCCATTGCCATTAATAAGCTTATTCTCCGCCTAGATCCAGAACAAACATCCATCAAAGAAAAGCTACGCAATTTGTCTGAAGAACGTGGGGAAGACTGGGCACTAAGCACGGTTATTTCTACAGATATTGCTCAAATCAACACTAAAAGTAATAAAGGGTTAGAGCGAACCCCTCTATTATCAGGGCTTTCAGGGCAAGAGCTAGATGATTTTATTGACTCACTGGTGCTTAAAGAATTCTCACTTGGGGATACCATTTACCAGCAAGGTGACAAAGGTGATAACTTACACATCATTGGCATGGGTTCGATTCATCTAAAAACAAAAGACACCCGCGGAAAAACACATATTTTTTCAACGCTTCACGAAGGTGATTTTTTTGGTGCCATGGCATTTATGGACAATAAAAACCACAATGAATCTGCCATTGCTGAAACTGACGGTAACCTTTTATTATTGAACCGAAAAACATTTGATGAATGGGTAAAAAAATATCCTTCAATGACTGAAACCATTGAAGATTTTTATCGTAAACGTGTATTGGCGCGCATTCTGGCAATCACACCTATTTTTGAAAATATACCTACTGAAGCCCGTATTCCTTTGGCCCAACAATTTAGCTTCTCCTTCTTTAAGGATGGTGATGTTATTATCAAAGAGGGTGATGTAGACAACACATTTATGCTCATTCGCTCTGGTCGCGTCAAAGTTTCCACCTTAAACAAAAAAGATACATCGAAAATAATTGAACTTGGTCTTTTGGGCGAAGGTTCATTTTTTGGCGAAGTTTCCATGCTTACAAAAATGCCCAGAACAGCAACTGTAATAGCGCAAGGTCCTGTTGAATTGATGACACTCACGAGTGAAAAATTTCAGTCTATAGCCAAACAATATCCGACAGTTAAGAAAATTGTTGAGGCATATTTAAAACAACGTGTAAAAAATACCATTCAAAAACTCAAAGAATAAATACGTGTTTTCTGTTCACAAGTTGTGCAAATCATTTCCTTCACCTCAAGGTGAATTAGAAGTTCTTAAAGATGTAAACCTTGAGGTCTCCAAAGGTGATTTTATTGCAATCATTGGAGAATCAGGTTCTGGAAAAAGCACACTATTACAAATTTTAGGTACTTTGGACAAGGCTGATTCTGGTAAAATATTACTAGACCAAATAGAAATTCAAAACCTCCATGAAAAGGATTTAGCGAAACTCCGTAGTCAGCACATTGGTTTTATTTACCAATCACATCACCTCATCCCCGAATTAACTGCGCTTGAAAATGTTATGTTGCCTTTACTCATTCAAGGAAAAAACAAGCATTATGCAGGGCAACACGCAGAGCAGTTGCTAAAACAGCTGGGGTTGTTTGATCGCGCTCAGCATACACCCGCACACCTATCTGGCGGTGAAGCGCAACGTGTTGCTGTTGCGCGTGCTGTGATTACAAAACCCAAGCTTGTCTTAGCCGATGAACCCACTGGAAACCTTGATGAAACAACAGCTATGACTGTCTTTTCGATGATGCGCGAACTATGTAAGTCTCAAAATGTTGCCGTTCTTATGGTAACCCATAGCCAATCCTTTGCTAAGGCATGTGATAAAGTTTATGCATTAAAGAAGAATACTTTATCACAGCTTACTTTTTAAAAACCCTTGACAAAACAACAACTTCTATTATGTTTGCTAATACTGTTTCTAGGTGACGTCACCTAAAAGCTAGTTTAATCAGTAATTCTTTTGAGGGAGTTATGACTAAAGCTGAAATCGCAACTATCATTTGTGACCGTGTCGGACTTTCCAAGAAAGAGTCTGCCGAAATCGTTGAAATTGTTCTCAAAGAAATTAAAGATGTGCTTGCCCAAGGTGAAGATGTGAAAATATCGGGCTTTGGTCATTTTATCGTTCGTTCAAAAAATGCACGCCGTGGCCGCAACCCTAAAACAGGTGAAAGTATCACGATTGATTCAAGAAAAGTTGTCACATTTCGCGCTAGCCAACTTGTTAAAGACCAGCTTCAAGAAGACTGAGACAAATAATTATTCATGAGCGCCCAAAGCAACACCCAACTTAAAATTTTGCAAACTGCTGGTGTTCAGGTTCCTGTCCTACCCGATAAACTGTTCTTTTCCATCCGTGAAGTGAGTGACATTTGTAATATCGAACCCCATGTCCTTCGCTATTGGGAAACAGAATTCAAACAGCTTAAACCAGTGAAAAAAAGTGGTAATCGCCGCTTTTACAGACATAGGGATGTCTATACTGCCCTACAAATCAAACATCTACTTTATGATTTAAACTTTACGATTCGTGGTGCAAAAAAACGAATTGCCAATGGTGATCTTGCTGAAATTGTGGATGCAAAGCATAACAACACAACCGTCAACCTTTATACAATTCGTGAAGAACTTGAAAGTATCAAACAACTCCTAGATATTTAAAATACAAACGGGGCGTAGCGCAGCCTGGTAGCGCACCACACTGGGGGTGTGGTGGTCGCAAGTTCAAATCTTGCCGTCCCGACCATTTTTTAATTTCAGAACACAACTTTTGGCAATGTCAGCGACACTCTAAGCCCTGATTGCTCAACATTTGATATGGATAAGCTACCGCCATCACGATCTAAAATTTCTTTGACAATCGCAAGACCTAAACCATGCCCTTCTGCTTTATCTCTGCCTCTAACCTTATCTACCCGATAAAAACGCTCTGTAACACGATTCATATATTTTTCAGGAACACCATTCCCTTGGTCTGTTATAGATATTGCAAAGCTATCGTTCCTTTCCTCAACCTCACAATCAATGACTGAACCTTCAGGTGAAAACTTCAGCGCATTATCTGCAACATTCATCAAGACACGATAACAATCCGTTTCAGATAACTTTACAAAAGCAGGCTTAGGTACACCGTTAATATTAAACACAACATTCTTTTTCTTCATTTCAAAGTCTAAGGTTTGCTTGATACGAACCAAGACCACACTTAAATCACACTCTGCTCCTTGTTGTGTTCCTAAATCGATCTGATTTAACGCCAACATACTATTCATCAAATCATTGATATGTTTGGCTTCTTGCGCGATCACTGTGGCTGCCTCATGCCTTAATGCTTTATCATCAGCAAAGGCTTCAATACTGCGTGCATAACCGAGCAAGGATGTCAGTGGTGTCTTTAAATCATGCATTAAGTTTTCCAATAAGGACTGCTGTTTCTGTTGCAGATGTGTATAAGCAGTAACATCCAAACAGAGAAGCAACGCTTCATCATCATCAATCGCAGCCAACCTTGGCAAAAAAACACGCCCCTGTAGCTGCATATCAGGTAAAGAAGTTTGTTGAGGTAAATCTTGAATAGCTTGCTGATAAATATTAATCCATTCAACGTCACGATAAAAAAGTAACATGGATTGAGGAAGTTTGGGTACTTTATCAAATTGAAATAAGTTTGCAGCCTGAGCATTACCACCAACCACACGCCCTAATTTATCCACACGTAACACTGCCTCAGATACAGCAAGAAGAAGTGTATCTAAGCGTTGGCCACGCTTAACCAATGTTTTTTGTAGTGCTTCATACTTATGATGTAATATTTGATATTCTTTTTGTTTATAACGTATGTTAACTCTGCTTTTTCGCAACACCCCATACAGGAGAAAAAGTAGAACAGCCGTAAGGGTAATATAGTATATTTGGCTCATGATTTATTCTGATAGCGATAACCCACACCACGCACCGTTTGAATGAAGTCACCGTGCCCAAATGCTGAAAGCTCCTTACGCAAGCGTTTAATCGTTGCATCCACAGTTCTGTCTTCCACGAATGAATCCATACCCCATACGATATCCAACAGCTTTTCCCGTGCAAAAACACGCCCTGGTTTTGCCATCATCGTCTGTAATAATTTAAACTCTAACGGCCTAAGGTTGAGAACTTCACCATCAATCTTCAACTCCATAGCTTCTTCATTCATCTGCAAAGCTGAATCATCAAAGGTTTCTGTTTTAATGCTTTTAGAGCGACGCAACAGCGCAGAAACCCTTGCAACCAATTCATCAGGTTCGAAAGGTTTTCCCAAGTAGTCATCAGCACCTTCATTGAGCCCACGAATACGTTCATCTGTCATGCTTAAGGCCGTCACCATCAACACGGGAAGCACCACCGTTTTCTCTTGCTCACGAAGCCACCGCAACACATCCAAACCACGTTTCCCCGGAATCATCCTATCCAGAATCAAAAGGTCATAGTCGTATTCTCCTAAAAGCTTTTGCGCATCTAGACCATCTCCTGTCACCGTGGTGTTATAGTCTGCACGCTGTAAATGAATTTCTATCAACCGTGCAATAGCAGCATCATCTTCAACAATAAGGATATGTTTAGGGGATAGCTGCATCTACACTTTACCTCCAAATGCGAAATTATGAATATTAGCATATTCAATTTCCATTTCTAATGCCTTTTTACTTAACAAGCTAAACATAAAGCGAAGCCACTGGTTAGCAAGCTTAGGCTCTTCCAACGCCATTAAATCAAACAAACTACGCTCTAAAACAAGCACCCTCACATCTCTTTCTACCGTTAATGTGGCCGAATGCGTGCGCTTATCATCCAAAAATGAAAACAGACCAAATACACCGCCTTGGCGCAGGCTGCTATACTTATAGCCACTCTCACTTGTTACAATCACCTTACCTTCAAGCATGATATGCATTTTACCAACTGACGCTTCACCTGCTCGATAAATCACTTCACCTTGCGCAAAGCTTACAAGCTTCATACAACCGAATAAGGTTACTGCATGTTCTTTGTCCATGTCTTGAACAAACGGTAGTTCATAAAAATCTAAAAAATCTTTATTGCTAGCCATCAAGGATGTTTCCACAGATGTTCTTGTTGCTTCTATTATGTTTATATTCATTTTATTTTCCTCTTCTTCTTTTTTATAAGATGAGGGTAACTTAAATATATTCATGACACTTTGATGACATCACAAACTATGTCATAAAGGTGTCACAAATTTATTTACAATCTGCCACAAGAGAAAACATTTCAGTGAGCTTCGCTGATAAATATATAAAAAGGGACAATAAAATGAAAAAACAAGTATCATTAACAGCACTTGCGCTTGCAACTGCTTTAACTGCTACAGCAGCACATGCAGATGACATCAAAGTAAGCGGCAAAGTATTCTTTGACTACGCTACACATACCGCCACAGGTACTCCTGATGAAACAGGTGCAAATGTTGGTCGTACATACCTTACTTTTAAAAAGAAAATTGATAATGTTTGGTCTGCAAATGTCACTATTGATTCAGCATACGATGGAACCATTAAGAAAAATAATAATGTGTTCCTTAAAAAAGCGCAGTTAACGGGTAAATTCTCTGATACTGTTGCTGTGAAACTTGGTATGATTGGTACACCTTGGATTGGTTATCAAGATAAACTAAACAAGCATCGTTTTATTGCTAAGAGCTTTGTAGATACACATAAAATGGCCTCATCTGCAGATGCAGGTGTTGGTGTGTTTGGTAACGTTGATATGTTCTCATATGACATTGTATCCATTAACGGCGGTGGTTATGGTAATACAAAAACAACTGAAAAAACTGATATTGAAGCACGTTTTGGTGTTAAACCTATTGACGGCTTAACTGTTGATTTGGGCTATCGTTCTGGTTATCTGGGTAAATATGTTGCAACTGTAACTGAAGACAAGAATACACTGACTCAACTTTTGGTCACGTATGGTCAAAAAGGTGACTTATCTTATCGTGTTGGTTTTAATGCAATCAGCAATAAAGTAGACGATGAACTTTTGAACACTTCAAAAACAATTAAAGGTACTGAGCTTTGGGCTTGGGTTCGTTCTGGTGACTTCGGTGGTTATTTCCGTAATGAAACCACTGATTATGATATCTCAGGCTCAGCCAAAGAGAAACGTAATGTTGTGTCCTTGGATTATCATGCAGCAAAGGGTGTTACCCTATCTTTAGTATTTGATAAAACCACAGCAGTTGGTGGCAGCACAACAACAAAAGAAAAATCAACTACGGGTTTGTTCACACAATTTAAATTCTAATTTAAACTTCTTCATCGTTTAAATATCCTTAAAGCCGTCAGCTAAAAAGCTGGCGGTTTTTTTTTAGAGAACCATGCCTCTTGTCATATTCATGTCACATTGATTTGAGAGGTTTCGCAAAACTATTGAACACAGGAGTTCACACATGAAAAACAAACTGATTGCAATCGCAGCTTTTGCTTCCATTGCCTTTTCAGCCAGCTCGGTAGCATTGGCAGGCGATAATGTCCATATTGTAGGCTCATCTACAGTCTATCCTTTTGCATCATATGTTGCAGAAGAACTTGGTCAAACTACACGCTTTAAAACCCCTGTGATTGAATCAACAGGTTCTGGCGGTGGCATGAAACTATTTTGTGCTGGCGACGGTATGGACACGCCTGACATCACCAATGCATCTCGTCGTATGAAGCCAAAAGAATTCGAATTATGCGCTAAAAACGGCGTTCACGATATCACAGAAGTTGTCATTGGTTTTGATGGTATTGCGATTGCTCAATCCAAAGCAAACAAAGCCATTAACCTTACCCGTAAACAAATCATGCTCGCTGTTGCTGCTGAAGTGCCAAGCAAAGATGGTTCTCACTTGATTGCTAACCCTTATCACTATTGGAATGAAGTTGATGCATCACTACCGCATCGCCCTATTATCTTCTATGGTCCACCAACATCTTCGGGAACACGTGATGCATTTCAAGATTTGGTGATGAAGCACTTAACCAAACATATGGATGTTTATACCAAGCTGTATAAAGCAGACAAAAAGAAAAACAAAAAGTATAAAAAATACAAAACTGTTCGTACTGACGGAATCTATGTGCCATCAGGTGAAAATGACAATTTGATTGTGCAAAAACTTATCAAAGACAAAAATGCTTTTGGTATCTTTGGTTATTCTTTCTTAGAAGAAAATTCTGACCGCGTATCAGCAGCAACTATTGAAGGCGTTGAACCTGAACCTGAGGCTATTTCTTCTGGTAAGTATCCAGTATCACGTTCTTTGCAATTTTACATCAAAAACGATCATTTAAAGAAAGTGAAAGGTATGCAAGCATACGCTGATCTTTTTACGAGTGAAGACATGGTTGGTGAAGATGGAAACCTAGCTGATATTGGTTTGATTCCATTGCCAGAAGCTCGTCGTGAAATGGCTAGAGAACATATTCAACAACATACAAAACTAACTGTTGAAGATTTAAAACACTAAATTTACACACTCCTCGTAAAGTGCTGCCTGATTTTTTTAGGTGGCACTTTTTTCTTTTTCAAACAGTATTCGACCTGTTAATATGTTACACTTAGGAGCATAGATTATCATCATGAACTTACTTGATGCTGCATTCTATTATTGTATCGCTGCCTTACCCATCGCCTTGGCATTGGCATTCATGGTTAAGGCTCGCGTGCAACAAGCCTTTTCTGACACTAAATGGCGCGCCCTACCCATACATTACGCATTCTATATCGCCATAGCTGTTATCCTGCCTGGGATATTGTTTATCCTATTGATGAGTATTCTGCATCTTTTAACCCTCTACACCATGGACGGCAGCCTACTTCTGATCATAGCATCAACATTAAGCTTGATTGGCACCATTTACGGCTACAAACATATTAAACCTACATTCACCGCTCGTACATCGGTCGAGAAAGTCATTCGTTATTTACTTATCTCTGCCGCTCTCATCTCTATTCTAACAACAATTGGCATTGTTTTAGCTATTATCTTTGAAGCCATTCACTTCTTTAAAATCGTAAGCCTTTGGGAGTTTATCACAGGAACACATTGGGCACCTGATGATGCCACTGAAGGCAATACTCAAGGTATGTTTGGTGCAATACCTATCTTTGCAGGCACATTTATGATCACCATCATTGCCATGCTGGTTGCTATCCCAGTAGGCCTTTTATCTGCGGTTTATATGTCGGAATATGCTAGCGAACCCATTCGCAACATTGCCAAACCTGCATTAGAAATTTTGGCAGGTATCCCTACCGTGGTTTATGGCTTCTTTGCAGCTATTACTGTCAGCCCATTGGTCGTTGAGTTTGCTGAAGCTGTAGGATTGCATGCTGACTATACCAATGCTTTAACGCCGGGTTTGGTGATGGGCATTATGATTATTCCTTTTATTTCATCTTTATCCGATGATGTGATAAGAGCTGTGCCTCGCGCCTTACGCGATGCTTCTCTCGCACTAGGCACAACCAATGCAGAAACCATTATAAAAATCGTTTTGCCTACAGCATTACCTGGTATTATTGCCGCATGTTTGTTGGGCGTGTCGCGTGCCTTAGGTGAGACCATGATTGTGGTTATGGCAGCGGGATTACGCCCCAACCTGACTTGGAATCCTTTAGAAGGCATGACCACTGTAACCGTGCGTATCGTTGATGCGCTAACTGGTGACCAAGCCTTTGATTCACCTGAAACACTCTCTGCATTCGGGCTTGGACTTGTATTGCTCGTTATCACCTTATTACTCAATGTCATTTCTATTTACGTAACGCGCAGATTTAGGAGCCAGTATGAATAAAATGGTATCCAATAAGGCTACAAGACGCAGGTACCTTGGTGAGCGTATATTCAAAGGTGCAACTATTTTTGCTTTAACCATTGCTGCTGCATTCTTAGTGTTTTTCTTCTATAATATGATTACCCAAGGGGTATCAGCGCTTTCTCAGGCTGAAATCTTGGTGGATATTCACTACAATGAAACCAGTGCGAAGAGCTATAAAAAAGCTGTAGATAAACCTTACCGTAAAATTGTCAGCCGTGGCTGGATGCGTACATTGCCCTTATACATGGAAGACCATCCTGAACTCATGGGAACAAACGCACAGGAATGGGTCACGGCAACGGCTGATGTTGACCAATACCTCAAAGGCAAACCCAACAGACTGAAAGAAAAACATAAAAAGAAAATTGATGCACTCGAGAAAGAGGGTAAAGTAAAGCTTGCCTTCAACACCAACTTTTTCACCCGTGGTGATTCCAAAATGCCTGAATTGGCAGGTATTAAATCTGCCGTAGTTGGATCTATTCTTGTTTTACTGGTCACATTAGCTGTCGCTTTACCCATTGGTGTGATGACGGCTGTTTATTTAGAAGAGTTTGCACCCGACAACCGTCTAACCCAACTGATTGAAATCAACATCAATAACCTTGCTGCTATCCCTTCTATTCTTTTTGGTTTGCTTGGTTTAGCCGTTTTTATTAACTTCTTTGGTGTGCCAAGGTCATCGGCTTTAGTGGGCGGTTTAACACTGGCTTTGATGACACTTCCTGTGGTGATTATCACTACACGTGCCGCTCTAAGAGCTGTGCCTAGCTCTATTCGAGAAGCTGCTTATGGTTTGGGAGCCTCACGTTGGCAGGCCGTGTTTCACCATGTTCTCCCGCTTGCCATGCCAGGCATTCTCACGGGTACAATTATTGGGCTTGCTCAAGCTATGGGTGAAACAGCTCCACTGTTGGTCATTGGTATGATGGCATATATTCCCGATACACCTACAAGTATTACAGAAGTAGCAACCGTGCTCCCTGCTCAAATTTTTACATGGGCTGGTGAATCTATTCGTGCCTATGAAGAACGCACTGCCGCTGCTATTCTAGTATTAGTAACAATTTTGCTTTCCATGAATGCTTTTGCAATATGGTTGCGTAAACGATTTGAGACAAGGTGGTAAGATGAGCACATCAAAAATCAGCATCAATCAACTCAAGCTATGGTATGGTGAGAGCGAGGCTCTTCACGGAATAAATTTGGAAATAGCCGAAAAGAAAATAACTTCATTTATTGGACCTTCAGGTTGTGGTAAATCCACCCTACTTCGCTGCTTAAATCGCATGAATGACCATATTTCTAGTTGCCGGATTGAAGGGACAGTCTTAATCGACAACAATGATATTTATGACCCTAGCGTCGATGTCGTACAACTGCGTAGTCATGTCGGTATGGTCTTCCAAAAACCAAACCCTTTTCCTAAAAGCATTTATGAAAATATAGCCTATGCGCCTCGCATTCATGGCATTGCAAGCAAAGGTCCAGATATGGATAATCTCGTCGAAGCGGTGCTACGGAAAGCAAGCTTGTGGAATGAAGTAAAAGATAAACTTCATCAACCCGGCACCGCCCTTTCAGGGGGGCAGCAGCAGCGCCTGTGTATTGCCCGCACAATTGCGGTAAAACCTGAGATTATTCTTATGGATGAGCCTTGCTCTGCGCTAGACCCTATTGCATCTGCTAAAATTGAAGAGCTGATGGACGAACTGAAACAAGAATACACCATCATCATCGTAACCCATAGTATGCAACAAGCCGCGCGCGTGTCTGATAACACTGCATTCTTCTATATGGGTGATTTAATCGAATTTGGCGATACAAGTGACATTTTCACAAAACCACAACAGCAACAAACTGAAGACTATATCACTGGTCGCTTCGGTTAAGGAGAACACCATGCAACAACACACAATGAAACGGTATGATGAAGAACTTGATGCACTCAAAGAGCATATCCTTGCTATGGGTAGCTTGGTAGAACGTGCCATCGCAAATGCTGTGAAATCGATGCTTGAGCAAGATGAAGAACTGGCGAAAAAAACCATCAAACGTGATAGAGCTATCAATGCATTGGAAGTCCAATGTGATGAAATGACGCGTAGCATACTTGTTCGCCGCCAACCTGCTGCTGGTGATTTACGTTTCATCATGGGTATCATTAAACTCGTGACTGATTTAGAACGTATGGGTGACCTATCGATTGGTATTTGCAAAGGCACGCTTTATTCGCTGGAAAAACCACCACGTGTTTTTTCAAACTTGGATATTATGTCTGAAAAAGTTATTCGACAGGTTCGTCGCGCACTCGATGCTTTTTCACGCGGAGATACACAGTTAGCCATGACTGTTATCGAAAAAGACGATGGCGTTGATGTGTTATACAAACGAATGTATCGCGAAATGTTAACCTATATGATGGAAGACCCACATGCTATTAGCTCATCCATCATTTTATCCAATGTCGCAAAAAATCTAGAACGTATTTCAGATCATGCGACCAATGTTGCTGAAATGGTGATTTATATGGAACAAGGTCATGATATTCGTCATGTTGACCATGAGGCAGCAGCTAAGATTCTTGCTGGTGAAGATTTGGATTAAAACTAAACCGTGACCCTTACCTAAAAGCATACTAACTTCTCCTCAGCTTTCATGGGGAGGGGTTTATGGTTAGAAGAAGTGCAATTACCAGTATGTTTGCGGGGTCTCCCGTACATCCAGTACAACAACATATGGAAAAGGTGTGTGAGTGTACAAGCAAACTACCTGCCTTTTTTAAGGCGATGGCTGCTCAAGACCTTGAAAAAGCAACACAAATCCAACAACAAATATCTAAACTGGAAAATGAAGCAGACAGCTTAAAACATAAATTGCGTATGAACTTACCGAATAGTCTTTTCATGCCAATGCCCAGAGATCAAATTCTCGATATTGTTACCCAACAAGATAAAATTGCCAATATGGCTAAGGATATTGCAGGTATTATGCTTGGTCGCAAAATGCAAATGCCTGAACCCATTGCTCCCCTCTTTATCGGTTTCGTTGAATGCTCTGTACTCGCTGCTGAACAAGCAAAAAAAGCCATCAATGAGCTTGATGAGCTGGTTGAGGCAGGCTTTCGCGGTGGTGAAGTGGAATTGGTGGCTGAAATGATTCAGGAACTCAACCAAATTGAATATGAGTCAGATAAATTTGAACAACAAATTCGTCATGCATTATTTGCCATCGAGAAAGAATACCCACCCATTGATATGATGTTTCTTTACCGCATGATTGATTGGACGGGTGAGTTGGCTGATATTTCACAACGTGTGGGCTCTCGCCTTCAGTTGTTATTAGCACGTTAAGAGGATAACCATGGAATCAATTATTCTCGTCAACGCAGATATTTATATCACCTTAGCCATTGTCTTTGGTTTATTTATGGCTTGGGGTATTGGTGCCAATGATGTTGCCAATGCGATGGGCACATCGGTTGGTTCAGGTGCCTTAACCTTTAAGCAAGCTGTAGTTATTGCCGCTGTCTTTGAATTTACCGGTGCAATACTCGCGGGTGGCGAAGTCACCAAAACCATTCGAAAAGGCATTATTGACGTATCATCATTAGGGGATACGCCAGAAATACTTGTTCACGGCATGTTGGCATCATTGCTGGCTGCTGGTTGTTGGTTATTAATTGCTACACGCAAAGGTTGGCCTGTCTCAACCACTCACTCTATCGTTGGTGCGATTGTCGGTTTTGGTGCTGTGTGTATTGGTATGGATGCGGTACATTGGGGCAAGGTCGGCACCATTGTATTAAGCTGGATTACCTCACCCTTGCTTGCAGGCACTATTGCTTTCTTTTTATTTCGCAGTATTCAAAAGCTTATTATCAATACAGATAACCCTATTGAGCGCGCAAAGAAATATGTGCCTATGTATATCTTTATTGTGGGTTTTATCATTTCTATGGTCACCATGGTTAAAGGTCTTAAACATGTTGGTGTAAAACTCCCCTTTGATGAGGCTGTTATGATTGCTGTAGGCCTTGGTTTATTTATTATGGTCTTGGGCACCATCATGATTCGTAGACTTAAATTTGACCCTAGTAATGATAGAGATTTTCACTTTTCAAACATGGAAAAAATCTTTGGTGTATTGATGATTTTCACTGCTATTGCTATTGCTTTCGCTCATGGTTCTAATGATGTCGCCAATGCCATTGGCCCCGTGGCAGCTGTGATTGGACTTGTAAATAGTGCAGGTGAAATTGCAGCCAAGTCAGCAACACCTGTTTGGATTTTATTTCTTGGTGGTGGTGGTATTGTCTTCGGCCTAGCCACCTACGGTCATAAAGTTATCGCCACAGTTGGCTCAGGCATTACTGAGCTGACACCTAGCCGTGGTTTTGCTGCCACTTTAGGTGCAGCTATCACTATCGTATTTGCCTCTGCTGTTGGGCTTCCCATCTCAACCACGCATACGCTTGTTGGTGGCGTTTTAGGCGTTGGTCTTGCACGTGGTATTGGCGCACTCAATGTTGGTGTCATTCAAACCATTTTTATGTCTTGGATTGTCACTCTACCTGCAGGTGCAACGTTAGCTGTGATTTTCTACTATATTTTACAAGGCACTTTAGGCTAAGGAAGCTCCGAATAAGTATTGACGTATTGAATCAAAGGTCAGCTTAGGCTGGCCTTTTTTATGCGCTCAAAAATATCTTGCTGACTAAGCCCAGCATCTCGCAAAGACTTTAAGCTTGGTGAGCCTTTGCTTTTAGCAAGTCGCGCACCCTGCTCATCTTGAATAAGCTTATGATGTACATATAGAGGCGAGTCATAACCTAATAATAACTGAAGCACACGATGTACGGGTGTGCTGGTTCTTAAATCCTCACCCCGAATAATATGCGTAATGCCTTGTGCGGCATCATCCACCACCACCGCCAAATGATAACTGTATTGAATATCTTTACGCCCAATAATCACATCACCAATATCATCAGATATACTAAATGGATGTTTGGTTTGTTGATCATCCAGCCAAAACAGATTATCACCCAATATATTTTGGACTCTTCTACTATTCAAACGCCATGAAAAAGATTCATTTTGTTTGCGAAAATCTTGTTCACTTTTATTGAGTCCAAGACAGGTTTGAGGATAGGTATCCAATTGTGACGACTTAGGATTGATTGTATGTTCACTCACTTGCTTGCGTGTACAAAAACAAGGATACAACACACCCATCACAATCAATTCATCCAAAGCAGCTTGATACAAAGCGGTGCGTTGGCTTTGATACATGATTTGCCCATCAAATAAAATCCCAGCCCAAGTTAAATCTTCAATCATTTGACTTGTAAACTCAGGTTTACAACGGGTGAAATCAATATCTTCAATACGCAACAATAATTGTGCCTCATGTGTTTTCGCCCATGATTGACATTGCAGTGCAGAATAGAGATTACCCAGGTGAAGTAACCCTGTTGGTGAAGGTGCAAACCGTGTTTTCAAGTAACTTAGCTTGCGCTAGGCAAGGGTTCTAAAATGGGTTGTCCTTCTTTAATCCGCTCAGGGCGCAGCAAGGCATAAACCTCATCATCAAGTTGTAACTCTAGGTCATCATGTACAATGTGAGACTGCCCTTCACGTACCACAGCAAGCGGTTGCACACCACTTGGAATGCGCAATTGCTTAAACGACAAACCTTCAAGACCTGAAGCTTCATCCACCACTTTGGTATCAAACACCAGTCGCTTCCGTGTCGCTTGGTCATGCCAATAACTGAACGTATAAGGTTTAGCAAACAAACGTTTGGCACTCAATTGATGCATCAAACTACCATACTTTTTCTCATCACCTTCTTCTAAGGTTACATACACATCTTGAATATGAAACATATCCGATGCCAAGCGCGCAATGTGTAAGTTATGATCGGATGAACCCGTCATCACAATCACCGTATCAATTTCTTCAGCATGAACAATTTCCATATACAATGGGTCAAGCGCATTACCTCGTACTGCTGTAAAACCCGCTTGTTTCAAATTCGATACCACTTGCCCATTCATATCCAAAAAACGAACTTCCCTATCTTCACTCAATAAGCGTCCAAGCTCGGCACCCACTTGCCCACCACCCACAATCAAAACAGAGCGATCGCTACCACCTTCAACGTGCAACCACTTGCTCATAGGTTTTGCCAAGAAACTGTATAAAAACACGGACACAATAATAATAATATAAACAAGGGCGAGCAGCGTTTCTGCATCAGGGTTTCCTGCTTCCATCAAAATAATAGAAAATAATGAGGTCACACCTGCAGCCACCACACCACGTGGTGCCATAAACGCTAAAAAAGTGACCTGTTGTCTATTTAACTGACCACCAACCGTTGATAACCAAACCGCCAGAGGACGCACAAACACCGCTAAAACAGCAAAGATGAGCAGCCCTTGCCATAACCAAGCTACCATCACATTCAAATCCAAATTCGCTGCCAAAAGTACAAACAGCATAGAGATAAGTAGCATGGATAGGCTACCTTTAAAATGTTTAAGATTCTGTAGGTCTGAAATATCCATGCGTTGTAGCACTGCACCAGACACCAGTACTGCCAATAAACCCGCTTGTGAACTTAACTCGTCAGCAAAAAGAAATATTCCCCACGCCATCGCCAAACTCATCACAACACGAAGCTCTAAACCTTGGGCAATGTTATGGCGTAATGCCAAACCAAGTAACCAGCCACCTAAGCCACCCACCAATGCACCAACCACAAACTTAATCATGATTTCTTGGAAGCTGTGCAAAGCATCCAATTCAGGCAACAAAACAATTTGCAACATCACAATCGCCAGAATAGCACCCACAGCATCCACCAGCATGGCTTCGCCCGTTAAAATGTGGCTAACACCTCTTTCTAAGCGTACTTGCCGTACAATAGGCATGATGACGGTAGGCCCACCCACAGCAACCAGTGCCCCAAAAAGAAGAGCAACAGGCCAATCCATGCCAATGACAAAGTGAACAGTTGCTCCACCAAGCAACATGGTCAGCAGTGGCGCAACAATAACCAACCGCCCAACCGTCCAGCCATGCTCTTTTAATGTTTTAAGGTTGAGGTTAAGCCCACCTTCAAAAAGAATCACGGCAAGACCAAGCTCAATCAACGTGTGTAAAGCACCTTCCAACAAACTTGCTTGAATAACGTTAAGTCCAAACGTACCCAAACCCATGCCTGCGACCAGCCAAATAATTATAGGTGGAAACTTTAATCGAGAAGCCACAAGTTGCGCTGCCACTGCAATCAATACAGTGATAATAAAGGCGCTGGTTGGCGTCCCATCAACAATCATGTCAACGCCTTACCCAAGAGCAACCACGCAATCCATTTCAACTTTGGCAGCCAAAGGAAGTGCTGCCACGGCAACGGTTGAGCGCGCAGGTTTATGTTCACCCAACCAATCGGCGTAAATCTGATTCACTTCTGCAAAATCAGCCATATCTTCCAAAAAAATCGTTACTTTTACAATTTGATCCAAACTTGCACCAGCTTCATTGATGACAGCCGTTAAATTTTTGACCACTTGCTTGGCTTGTGACGCCACATCATCTGCCACCATCTCACCTGTCAAAGGATTCAAACCAATTTGACCTGATGTATACAACATATCTCTACATTTTACCGCTTGGCTATATGCGCCAACAGCTTTAGGGGCATGATTTGTATGAACAGCTTGTAATGTCATTCTTTTTATCCTTTTTCTTTCGTTTTTTTCTTAAAGGGTTTGGTCAAAGTCTGACCCAATGAAGCCATAGTTTGCAACACGGAACCAAATTTATGCCGCACCACGTTTCCACCCAAACCTTGGGGATGATGGCGGCGAACACGTGAAACATGCGTAAGTGCTTTTAATGCCTTGAATACCCTTGCCAAGTGAACCCTGTCTTCCACATCAATAAGGATATATAGCAGTGTGAGTGTGCCAGGAAGTTGCTCAATTTTAATGTCTTCAATATTAGCTTCTTCACGCGATAAACAAGAAGTTACCAATCCCAAAGAACCCCGTTCATTCAAACAAAAGACTTCAATACCTGTTTTATAATATTGCCCTTCTACGGGCTGCCAATCCACATCCACACATTGCATGGCATCCTTGCGCATCATCACAGGACAATGAAGGTCATGCACAATAAACCCTTCACCTGAAACAAATGAACCAACCACATTGTCACCTGGAATGGGGTGACAACATGTTGCAGGTTGCATTTTCGATTCCGCAAAGGCTTGTTTGCGAATGACACTCTCATCATCTTTATGTATATACTGCAAGAGCTCTGAAGCTTCAATATCCCCACGGCCAAGCTTTTCTTTAAGTTCAACATCATCCTTGCAACCTGCGAACTGTAGAACATCATGTCGAATCGTTGCTTTGCCCAATGTACTATTGAGTAAATGCTCACCTAAACGAATAGCACTTTCTTTTTCTTGCACTCTAAACCACTGGCGAATGCTTTGCTTGGCCTTCGCTGTTTTTACCCATTGCAACCATTTACGTGATGGCGTTTGCTCGGGGCTTGTCACCACTTCAATCTCATCCCCATTCAGCAATTCTTGCTTGAACTCTGCGGGTTCACCATTGATGCGAATGGCCATACAATGATTACCCACATCTGTATGCACTGCATAAGCAAAATCAAGCGGTTTACTACCGCGAGGAAGAGCAAACAAGTCACCATCCCGAGAAAAGACATACACTTCTTTAACGAACAAATCCAAGCGTACATTTTCTAAAAATTCACCCGGATTATCTGCGGTATGCAATGTTTCAGCCAGTTGTTTTAACCACTGAAAGCCCTGCATTTCTTTTTGTTCTTCAGGTTTATCTTTGGACTTATACAGCCAGTGCGAAGCCACACCATTTTCTGCAAAATAATGCATGGATTCACTACGAATTTGCACTTCAATTCTAAAACTATCTGGCCCAATCACCACCGTGTGTAAAGATTGATAACCATTGGCTTTGGGTAGCGCAATATAATCTTTAAAACGCCCTGGCACAGGGTGATATAAACTATGAATAATGCCCAAAACATGATAACAAGCAGGTGTGTCCTCAACAATCACCCGAAAGGCGATAAAGTCATAAATTTCATCAAAATCCAGACTCTTGCGCTGCATTTTTTGATGTAAACTATACACATTTTTCATGCGGCCTTGCACTTTGGCTTCAATACCCTGCCTGCGCAAAGCTTCTTGAATAATCCCTTCCAATCGCGTTTGGGTCTGCGTTAAAAACTCAAGCTTACCTTCAAGTTTACCCTCTAACTCTTGGCTTGCTTTGGGGTCAATATGCTTAAATGCCAAGTCTTCCATGGCTTGTGCAATCCAATGAATGCCCAAACGATGTGCAAGCGGCACATAAATTTCCATGGTCTCTACAGCAATGCGCTTTCGTTTATCTTCACGCATCACGGCAAGGGTGTTCATATTATGCAAACGGTCAGCAAGCTTAACCAACAACACACGCAAGTCTTGCGCTGTTGCCATAATCATTTTTCGAAAGTTTTCTGCTTTTTGGTGTTCAGATGAACGGAAATGAATTTTACCCACCTTGGTTACACCATCAACCAAGCGCGCAATTTCATCACCAAAGCGCGTCTGAATATCTTCCAAAGTGACGTGCGTATCTTCTACTGTGTCATGTAACAAACCCGTAACAATAGAAGATACATCCAACTTTAAGTCAGCTAAATTCTTTGCAACATTTAAGGGGTGAGTAATATAAAGCTCGCCTGAGCTTCGACGTTGCCGCGCATGGGCATGGGCTGCAAACACATATGCCCTGTTGATAAGCTCAACATCAGCTTTGGGCATATAGGTCTGAACTTGTTCTGTTATTTCAAAAATGCGGCTCATGAAAACAAATCCTGTTTATTCAATAAGCCGCACAGAAAGAATACAGGATCTGTTCACACTAATTTTGACACTGTCGATTCGGTCATTTTTCCATTCCTGCAAGGCTTTGTAAGTGAAATGTGCTTGTTGTACATAAGCTTGCGATAACACAGCAGGACGGGAAAATGACCAATCCCTGAGGGCTGCGCTCCAAATGAGACCACTCGGCGTTGCTCGCCATTCATTTGGAGTCACCAAACCTCACACCTCGCGTCTTGGTTGGTCTCATTTGGAGTAGCAGCGACAACATTAAAATAATGTGCACAGACCCTAATTAAGCTGCAAGCTCTTCTTGGGCTTGAGCTTGTTCACGCTCTTGCTCTTCAAGCTCATACACATTATCCCAGTTCACATAACCTTCGCCAAGCTCTTTAAGAGCCTGCACAGTTGGTTTATGTCCTTCATTTTCCAACACACTTGGCATACCATTCTGCAACTGACGCGCACGGCGCGCAGCAAGAACAATCATCTCAAAGCGATTAGGATAATGACGAATACAATCTTCAATGGTAACACGAGCCATAATATAGCCTCCAAATTAAGTCAGCCAAATCTACTCGCTGAATTTTCAATGTCGATACTTGTCTGCACATTGCCCCTTTCCCATGCCAACTAAGCAGCAAAGTGTACTCATACTCGGGTTAGTTTGGGCAGAGCCAGAGTCCACGGGGGCGAGCAAGCGTTTGATGGAACATATTTGTCTGTTCCAAAGCCAAGGGTGGAAAATCACCTTTGCTTGCGCTGCATCTGATAATGAAGCCACCCAAGCTTTGCAACCATTGGGCATTAACACTCAAGAAGTCGCCTTAAATTGCAGCAGCTTTGATACTTTTATCACTGAATTAAACCCTGATATTGTTTTATTTGACCGCTTTATGATGGAAGAGCAATTTGGTTGGCGTGTAGCCCAAGCTTGCCCTAATGCACTGCGCATCCTTGAAACCATTGATTTGCATTGCCTAAGAGAAGCCCGTCACCAAGCCTTTAAAGCAGATAAACCTTTCTCGTCAGACATGTTACATAATGACATTGCGTTGCGCGAAATCGCAGCTATCTATCGCTCCGACTTATCCATCATTATATCCAATGATGAGTATGATTTATTGCAATCTCACTTCGGAATTTCCAAAGACCTACTTCACCTTTGTCCTTTTATGTTGGAAGCACCAGACATTGCGAATAGCCCAAGCTTTGCGCAACGAAATCATTTTATGACCATTGGCAATTTCAGGCATGCCCCCAACTGGGATGCTGTACTTTGGCTTAAAGAAGAAATTTGGCCCTTGATTCGAAAGCAACTTCCAGAAGCAGAGCTGCATATTTATGGCGCATACACCCCACCCAAAGCCACAGCTTTAAACAATATTAAACAAGGTTTTCTGATTAAAGATAGAGCTGAAAGTGTACAAGAAGTAATGAGCACCGCGCGTGTTTGCCTTGCTCCACTTCGCTTTGGTGCAGGCATCAAAACCAAGCTTGCGGATGCCATGCGCTTTGGCACAGCAAGTGTAACAACAAGCATAGGTGCAGAAGGCATGACAGGCGGCTTAGATTGGGCGGGAAGCATTGAAGATGAAGCTCAAGCCTTTGCCAAAGCAGCCGTTGCTCTGCATGAGAATAAAACCCAGTGGCAACAAGCCCAAGACAATGGTTATAAAATTGTAAACACACTCTTTAACAAAGAAACCAATCAACAAGGGCTACTCGCTCGTATCCTTGAAGCAAAAGAACATGTGGAAGTGAACCGACAAAAGAATTTTTTGGGACTCATGCTTAACCATCATCATCACCGCAGCACAGAATTCATGTCACGCTGGATTGAGTTGAAAAATACCAACCTTTGAACAACTAGGGTTTAAGTTTAGATGCTTTGAATTCACTTTCTGTTAAGCGTTGTTTTTTATTGCGTGTCTTGGATTCAGCAAGGCGGCTGGCATTTTTGCCTTTGCGCCTTTCTTTGATATATGTTGTTTTATGATGTGCTGATTCTTTCTGAATTTTCAAGTAGTTATCGTAATGATCAATATCAAGTTCATCATTTTCAATGGCTTGCACAATCGCACAATCTGGCTCATTGCTATGCCCACAATTAGAAAATTTACATGATAAAGCCAACTCCAAAATATCTTCAAAGCTTTCTTCAATACCTTCGCTCACTTCCGCAATCGCCAACTCTCGCATACCCGGCATATCCACGATCATACCGCCCTGCTCAAGCAGCATCAAATGCCTGCGCACCGTGGTATGTCGCCCTTCGCCATTAGCGCTAACTTCTTGGGTTTCAAACTTATCTGCACCCAGCAATTGATTCATCAGCGAGCTTTTACCCACCCCCGATGAACCCACCATACAATAGGTCCTCTTGGGCTGAATCAGCGCTCGAACTTCTTCAATGCCTGCGCCCGTTTTGTTGCTCAACTGAATAATCTTTAAGCTTATCCCCGCATCTTCAATATCAAATAATAAATCCTCAATATCTTCGGGATGCATCAAGTCAGTTTTGGTCAGAATCAATACAGGCTCAATATGTCCTTCATTCACCAACACCAAAAATCGCTCAAGTTTACGCACATGAAAATCATAATCACATGCCATCACAATCAATGCCGTATCAATATTGGCAGCTAGAAGTTGGAATTCATCATCATAACCCGATGCTTTGCGCTTGAGCAGGGTTTTGCGCGGTAATACGGTATGAATGCTGGCAAACTGATGGGATGCCGCTGTTTCTGCATCATGATGTTCAAGGCATACCCAATCACCCACACAAGGGAATGCAGTTGCCCGTTCTGCACCATAAAAGAATTTACCCAACAATTCTGCGGATAATTCTCGCGTGCCGTCATGCACCACAAGCCTATCCCTATCCACAGCCACCACACGCGCCACACTTTGCCCTTCACCGCAAAACGCCTGCACATATTCTTCAAACCAACTGTCTAATCCAATATCAGATAAACTCACGCGACACACTCTAGTCAGTATTTATCTTTGGGGAAGGTTTACACGTATCACTCAAAATTCCCGTCACTCCCGCGAAGGCGGGAGTCCACACAAACTTTGCAACCACTGGATTCCCGCCTTAAGGTGAATGCCCAAGGCAGAGAGTACACCCTGGGGTGGCGCGGGAATGACGAATGAGGAAGCTTGTGAAATAAGCCTAAAGCCTCTGCATCATGTGATTGTTGCGGAAATGACTGCTTTTATTCCCCTTCATTTTTGAAGGGGTGGCAGCGAAGCTGATAAGGTGAATCGCAGAGCGAGATAAGATGCCCTGGGGTACGGGGTAGCCTCAGTAGCGTGTGCCTATCCAAATCGTATGCCTAGCGCCATGCGTTTGTTGCGGATGGCTTTTCACCAGTTGTTGCTCCACTTCAAAGCCCACCTTCATCATACGCTGGGTAAATTCAATATCAGGTGCCGCAGACCACACCGTGAGCACACCACCACTTTTCAATGCTTCATGAGCATTGGTCAACCCGTTCAAACCATACAAGGAGTCGTTGCTATCTCGTGTATAACCATCGGGTCCATTATCCACATCAAGCATAATCGCATCAAAGCTACCCTTATGCTCACTCATCACCTTGCCCACATCCTGATTGATAACACGCGTTCGTTTATCTCTAAGCGGAAACCCTGCACCTTTGCCAAGGTATAACTCATTCCAACGCACCACTGCCGACATCAGCTCGCTCACTGTCACCGTGGCATCAGCGTTTACATGTTTTAAAGCCGAAGCCAGCGTAAAGCCCATACCCAAGCCGCCCACCAACACATGCGCTTTCGCTCTATCTTTAATGGGTGCGCAAGCAAGCTCTGCCAACACATCCTCCGAATAATGAAAGCCATTATTCATCAGCTCACTATCTTCGCTGTCCACACGAATGGAAAACGCTTCATCACGCTGAAATATACGCATGGTTAATCCATGTTCAGTAGAAGTATCAAGTAGGGTGTATTCGCTCATGCGCCAGATTAAGACAGTTAATAGAAATACATCAAGTCTCTCTAAGCGTAATCAAATCCATAGATAAGCCACTAAAGCATTAAAGACCATATAAATTAGATGATTGAAAGAGCTTTACATAGCTTATTTAGCCATCTATTGTGGTCATAATTCATGCAAAGGATTGGTGCGAAGACTTACCTAAAATAGGGGAAGGTATGACTGACACCAAAAGCCAACAAAAAACATTAAGTAGAAAACGCTTGCTAGAGTTTTGTGCTAATCAGCCTGACGATCCAGTATTTCGTTTCAGATTAGCTGAATCTTATATGGGAACAAATAATAAAATTCTCGGCATATTTTCAGCCAGAAAGGCTCATGCACTTTTTGTTGCTGAAAATAATAAGACGCAAAGCAAAGCTATTCTTAAACAATTTGGTAAAGAAGCTGACAGCAGTAAAAAACAATATTTTTCAGATTCTTTTATCCGTCTAAATAAAGAAATGAATATTATTTCCCAGAAAATGAAACAAGTTAAGCTCAAGGAAGGCACTAGCTTGTATAAAAAAGGAGACCTTGTCGATTACGTTTACCTTGTTGTTGAAGGCGAGTTGGCAGTGGTCAATAAGATAGAAGATAAGCATGTGTTTTTGCTGAAGCTAGGTCCGGGTCAAGTTGCATTTGAGTATGATGCTAAATCTGAAGAGCATCTTGTAGCCAATGAACATGAGGAAGAAAATGGTGAGGATTCAAACGAAGGGGAAAAAGCATACAAAATAGTCATGTACCGGGGTACAAAAACCAAAGTTTATGATGACGCAACCACAGCTGAGAAGAAACCAGTGATGTATCGCGGCTCTGTTGTGGCTGACTCCAATCAAGAATCCAAAGTTAAAGCCGAACCGACCACATATCGAGGCAATCAAGTGGATAAAGAGCTCTATAAGAGGCATCGTTATGCTACGGTCATTGCACAAAAAGATTGTACTTTATTAAAATTTACGCCACAAGAAATTAAAGAAGCATTGCAAGAATATAACTTGCATAACTTGTTTGAAGAAGAAGCAACTACACGCTTTAAGTTAGCCAAGCTTTCGAGTTCAAACCTTTTTATTAATCTTCCTTCCATTTTAATGCCTTGGATGGCCAAACTTACTACCGTATCTACATATAACGATGGTGATGAGCTTAAAAAAGCAGGTGAACTTTTCCCATGTGTTAAGCTTGTTGCACAAGGGCATGTACACCTTTACGAAGAAGAAGCAGATGGAAGCTTAAGTTATTGTGGGCGTACTAAAGAAGGAGAAATACTTGGGCTTGATGCTTTATTTAGCAAGCAACCATCAAAGTTTATTTATCAAGCAGAGTTAGGCTGCGAAACCATTGATATAGACTATAATATTCTTAAAGATATTTCCGCATTATCCGCTAAGTTCAAGTCTGCAATTCGGTCTTATCATGCGCGAACGGTAACCAATGGAGTTAGGCTCGGTTGATTACATTAGATATTCATCTTAAATGTTCTTTGAAGGCTTTGGATGATTCAAAGCCGAAGCCAACGTAAAGCCCATACCATAATAATCGAGGGGGTCAGACTCGATTGATTTACCATTTTTTCACCCTTCATGTTTCTTATCCTTTTTCTTTGGGTGAACAAACCCAAGAGGTTGTTTGTCTGTAACTGGTGGCTCAATAAGGTTTCTTAGTGCATCAAACACAACAACAAACTGTTTATCATATTTTTGCTCAAGTTTACTCAGCCTACGAGAAAGCGACTTATTTATGGTGCTTTCTTTTCTTAATTGCACAAAAGTTCTCATGATTTCTATGTTCACTTGCACAGCTCGTGTACTTCTTAAAACACTCGAAAGCATAGCAACACCTTGTTCCGTAAATGCATAAGGTGGATAACGCCTACCTCCCCACTGACTTGAGGTGCCAAAATGGTGCCTCAAGTGTTCAAACTCTTCCTTACTCAATTGAAACATAAAATCTTCAGGAAAACGCTCAAGGTTACGTTTAACAGCTCGGGTTAATGCTTTTGTTTCCACACCATACAGTTCTGCAAGGTCAGAATCCAATATCACCTTCTCTTTACGCATAAACAGAATGCTTTGTTGCAGCCTTTCAACTGGAATTATACTTTGCTCACTCATCTATTATCTCTCACCATCATCACCAGCAAGTCCGTAGCTTCTGGTTAAACATGCACAGCTTCTTGCACTGGTTTGATATTGGGGCGTTTCTTTTGTGATGCTTGATAAAGGTCATAAGCCGATTGCATATTTATCCATGATTCGGGGCTGCTGCCTAACCATGCAGCCAAGCGCAATGCCATATCAGGGCTAATGCCTGCTTTACCATTGATAACACGAGACAAGGCAACGCGAGTAACACCAAGCTGGCTCGCGGCTTCGGTAACTGTGATTTCTAATTCAGGCAATATATCTTCTTTTAAGATTTCACCGGGATGTGTGGGGCATACCATTCGTTTCATATCCAATCTCCTAATGATAGTCTTGATAATCAACCAGCACTGCATCATTCCCTTCAAAGGTAAATGTAAGCCGCCAGTTGCCATCAACACGCACTGAATAAAAGTTTAACATGTCACCTTTTAAGGCATGAAACCGCCAACCTGGTATGTTCATGTCTT
>JALUNK010000224.1 GCA_027055255.1 Ghiorsea sp. | reverse complement strand
CGAAGCACGCGTTTGGTCACGCTTGAAGGGCGCACCGTCACCATTCCTAATGCGACATTTTCAGATACTGCGATTGAAAATGTAAGCTGGGAGCCATCAAGGAAAATCAAACTGGTTTTGGGTTTAACCTATGATACCACGCCCGAAAACATGAAAAAGGCCATGGATATTTTGCATGATATTGCGCAAAATCAAGAGGGCTTGGAAGACAAGCGCACAGTATTCTTTTCAGGCTTTGGCGATTCGGCTATGGAAGTTACATTTATTTATTATATCTCTAAAGGCGCAAGCATTGCGGGTGTCCAAAACGACATCAATATGGCGATACTCACGCGCTTTAATGCTGAAGGGCTTGAGTTTGCCTTCCCATCACAAACGCTTTATCACGTGCAAACAGGTGAAGCATCGTGAGTGCCATTGAAGTGTTGATTGGTGGGGCTGATGGCAAGCAAGTATCTTTGGATGCAGCTATGGCCAACCGCCATGGCTTGATTGCAGGGGCAACGGGCACAGGCAAAACGATTACCCTACAAACGCTGGCTGAAAGCTTTTCACGCATTGGTGTGCCGGTGTTTATGGCAGATGTGAAAGGTGACTTATCTGGTATTTCGCAAGCTGGGAAGCCGCATAAAGAGATTGATAGACGCATCCAAGAGATTGCGATTGAAGGCTATCAGCATCGTGGCGCACCCACCTTATTTTGGGATATGTTTGGTAAAAAAGGGCATCCCGTGCATACCACGATTTCGGATATGGGGCCTTTGCTGCTGTCAAACTTGTTGGAATTGAATGATACGCAAAGTGGGGTGTTGTATGCTGCGTTTCGTATTGCTGATGATGAAGGTTTATTGCTGCTCGATTTGAAAGATTTGCGCTCTATGCTGGTTTGGATGGGTGAGAATCGAAAAGAAATCAGTGGAGAATATGGCAATATATCCGGTGCTAGTATTGGTGCGATTCAGCGTAAATTGCTGGTGCTGGAAGAGCAGGGCGCAGAAAGCTTTTTTGCTGAGCCTATGCTTCGCTTGAAAGATTTGATGATGGTTGATTTTTCAGGGCAGGGTGTGATTAGCTTGCTGGATGTGAGTAAACTGATTCATCAGTCGCCAAAACTGTATGCAACATTTTTACTGTGGCTTCTTTCTGAATTGTTTGAAAACTTACCTGAAGTGGGTGATGCGGATAAACCGAAATTGGTTTTATTCTTTGATGAAGCCCATCTTATTTTTGATGATGCACCCAAAGCGTTGCTGGATAAGGTTGAGCAAGTGGTGCGTTTGATTCGTTCAAAAGGGGTGGGTGTGTATTTTATCAGCCAATCGCCTTTGGATATTCCAGAAGATGTGTTGGGGCAGTTGGGTATGCGTATTCAGCATGCGCTGCGTGCGTTTACGCCTAAAGATCAGCGAGCTGTGCGCACTGCCGCTGAAACATTTAGACCCAACCCCAAAATTGATACAGAAGCTGCCATCACGGAGCTGGGTATTGGTGAAGCATTGGTATCCACTTTGGATGCATCGGGCAGCCCTACGCCTGTGGAGCGTATTCTTATTCGCCCACCAGAATCACAAATTGGCCCTGTGGATAATGTTAAACGCACCGAACTTATCAGTCGTTCGCCTGTGGGTGGTCGCTATGAAGAAATCATCGACCGTGAATCCGCTTATGAGTTGCTTAAAGCCAGAGCAGAAGAGGAAGAGCGCATGGCAGCGGCTGAAGCTGCGGAAAAGGATACCTCAAGGGCTTCCTCGGATGATGTTTGGCTCAAACCGAAATCAACGCGTAAACGTTCAAGTAATCGGCAAAGCTTTGGCGAAGCCATTATGAAAAGTGCGGCGCGCAAGGCGACAACCATGATTACAGGTAAATTGGTGCGCGGGCTTTTGGGCTCATTGTTGGGTGGCAGACGGTAATTTAAGGCAAGGCTTGAGCCTTTTATTTTTTCGTGCCTAACCAAACCATATGTTTACTACCCTTTTTGCCAAAGGCTCGACATGGCACTTCCTGCGTTTGCAGGCCTGCTTGCTTCATGCGTTTGGTAAATCGAGGCTCAGGAAATGCTGACCACACACCAAGTACGCCCTTAGGCTTTAATGCGCCCATAGCGGCTTTTAAACCATTCGGACTATACAATGCTCCATTTTCTTCTCGTGTCAGGCCTTCTGGGCCATTATCCACGTCCAATAATATCGCATCAAATTGTTCTGTTTCGCTGCGAATAAGTTTGCCCACATCGCCTTGATAAATGCTCACGCGCTTATCTTCTAAAGGTTGATTCGCTAAATGTGCCAAATGGTTTTGATTCCATGCAACCACAGCAGGCACAAGCTCTGCCACAATCACTTCAGCACTTGGGCTGACATGCTTTAAGGTTTCGGCAAGTGTAAACCCCATACCCAAACCACCGACCAAGACTTGTGCACCTTGTTTGCTACGAATATGTTTGCAGCCCAATTCAGCCAACACATCTTCGGATGAATGCATGCGGCTATTCATCAATTCAGAATAACCCGTTTTGATGGAATACTCATCGCCACGGCGATAAAGCTTCATATCTTTGGCTAAACCTTGCACAGCAGATGTATCTAATAATTCCCAAGGTCTCATGCTTGGCTCAAACTTTTATTGACGATTTCAAGCACATCACCCGATAAACCTTGCGTGTCGGCGATACGTTGTAGCTCTGCTTTCATCAAAGCTTGGCGAGTAGGTTCTAGGCGCTTCCAACCCATAAGTGCGCGCACCATTCGCGCAGCTATTTGTGGATTAAGTTTATCCAGTTCTAAGACTTTTTTGGCTATAAATTGATAACCTGAACCATCTTCAGCATGGAAATTAAGCGGGTTACGCATAGCAAAACCACCAATCAATGCACGCACCTTATTGGGGTTTTTCATAGAGAATTTAGGGTGTTGCATCAATGCTTTCACATGATTTAACGTATTGGGAAGTGATGATGATGCTTGCATACCAAACCATTTATCCATGACATTGGCCTCATCCATCCACTGCGCTTCAAAGGATTGAAGCGTTTGCTCACGCTGGGCGCAATCTTGATGCACAAGCAATGCCAAAGCTGCATATTGGTTGGTCATATGATTGGCTGTTTCAAATTGCGTAAATGCAACATCAAGCATATCGCCGCCCAAAGCCACCAAATAGGATAGGCATACGTTTTGTAGTTTGCGTTGCTGCATGGCTGCATCACTTAAATCAACCGCTTTAGCATTTGAGGATTGGCTCATCGTTTGATACAGGCTCATTAAATCAGTCTGCAAAGCTTGGGCAATGCTGTGTTTTAAGCTTTCTTTGGCTTCAAATAACGCTACAGGATTCATGGTGTCATGTTGGCTTAGCCATGCTTCCTGAATATCGGATAAAGAGGGCAAACTTAATGCTTCGGCTTTAAGCGCGGGTTCTAAATGTTCATCAGCGATTAAAGCTTTGAATGCATTGCTTATAATTGAAGTTGAGGTGTTAGCATTTTCAACCAACGAAATGATGGTATGGGTTGCCAAAGCTTGGGCTGCTGCCCAGCGATTGAATGCATTGTCATCATGCTGCATCAAAAAGGCGTAATCTCTGTCTGAATAATCATATTCTAAGATGACGGGTGCAGAAAAATCGCGCAGTAAAGATGGGGTAGGTTGGCTGCTGATATTGTCAAAGGTAAATCTTTGTTTCTCCTTTGTTATCAACAAGGTAGATTCACTACCTAAAGTGTTTCCCTTGTCATCCAATAACGCCATTTTAAGTGGAACAAGGTATGGTTTCTTATGTTTGGATTCAGGGGTGTCAGGGTAAGATTGTTCGCAGGTTAAAGTGCATATTTGCATTGCTTCATCATAGTCTAAAGATACTTTTAAGCGTGGCGTGCCCGCTTGTTCATACCATGTTTGCATTTGGCTTAAGTCTTGGTTATTGGCATCAGCCATGGCACTTAAAAAGTCTTCCGTGGTCACGGCTTGCCCATCATGGCGCTCAAAATACAAGTCCATCCCTTTGCGAAACCCTGCTTCACCAAGCAGGGTGTGATACAAGCGAACCACTTCCGCACCTTTTTCATACACGGTTACGGTGTAGAAATTATTGATTTCAACAAAGGATGCAGGGCGAATGGGATGCGCCATGGGGCTTGTATCTTCGGCAAACTGGTGCGCGCGCAATAAGCGCACATCTTCAATGCGTTTCACCGCTTTTGCATGATGGTCGGCGGTAAACTCTTGGTCGCGGAATACGGTTAAACCTTCTTTGAGGCTAAGTTGAAACCAGTCACGGCAAGTTACACGGTTTCCCGTCCAGTTATGAAAATATTCATGCCCAATCACCGCTTCAATGGCAATATAATCATCATCGGTGGCTGTTTCTGGGCTGGCAAAAACAAGGCGAGAGTTAAAGATGTTTAGCCCTTTGTTTTCCATGGCGCCCATATTGAAATCATCGACAGCTACAATCATGAATAAGTCCAAATCATATTCCAAACCAAAGCGCTGCTCATCCCAAGCCATGGCGCGTTTGAGCGATGCCATAGCAAAGTCACATTGGGAGATATGATGTTCTTCGGTGTAGATGCGTAGGGTTATCTCACGCTCTGATTGGGTCGTAAATGTATCTTCCACCTTTGCCAAATCACCAGCAACCAAGGCAAATAAATAACAAGGTTTTGCGAACGGGTCATACCATTTGGCATAGTGCAAACCATTGTCTAAATCACCTGAAGCCACAGGGTTACCATTGGATAGTAGCACAGGGTTGCTTGCTTTATCAGCAATGATTTTCACGCTGAATGGTGCCATGACATCGGGTCGGTCTTGATAATAAGTGATGCGTCTAAAGCCTTGGGCTTCGCATTGGGTACAATAATTGCCTGATGAGCGGTATAAACCTTCCAAGGCTGTGTTGGCTTGTGGGTTGATGATGGTTTGAATCTCTAAAGTGAAAGTATCGGGTGCATTAGCAATGCTTAAACCCTTATCAAACACACTGTATTCGCTTTCAGACAAAGCTTTGCCGTCTAAATGGATGCTTTGCAGCTTTAAGCCTTCACCATCCAGCTCAAGCGCACCTGCTTGCTGGCGCTGATATTGCACTGTGGATGTTACCATCGTTTGTTCTGGAGCAAGCTCAAAGCATAGTGATACATGCTGCACCTTGAAGTTGGGTTGTGTATAATCTTTTAAATAAATGGTTGGGTTCATGCGTATCCTTTCTTGTTGTCATTTCGAGCTTGTACCACAGGCAGGCTTCGCACTCGAGAAATCTTGGATGCCTCCACTTAGGTCGGCATGACAGTTAGCTTAGCCGAACAATAGTTGCAGACCAATGATAATGGTAATGATTTCGTAGCTTCGCTTAATCAGGGTATTGCCTTTGAGTATGGCAAGGTGGCTGCCGATATAACCACCGATAAATGAACCCAAGAGTAGGGCAATGAGCCAAT
>JALUNK010000223.1 GCA_027055255.1 Ghiorsea sp. | reverse complement strand
GGTGCCTAAACCTAAAATACCTACACGAACTTCTTTCATTTTATGCTCCACTTCCAGCGTTTAAGAAACTTTTAATGCCACGCAATGCTTGGCGTGTTCTATGTTCATTTTCAATCAAAGCAATGCGCACATGAGAGTCACCATATTCACCAAACCCAATACCAGGGCTTACTGCAACGCCAGCTTCAACCAACATTTTTTTGGAAAACTCAACGGAACCCATGGCTTTAAATTCATCAGGGATTTCAGCCCAAACAAACATGGTGGCTTTAGGGCTTTCAGCCATCCAACCCATATTATGCAAACCTTTTATGAGTACATCACGGCGTGATTGATACATATTTCGAATATCTTGCACGCAATCTTGTGGGCCATTCAAAGCTGCACAGGCTGCAATTTGCAAAGGTTGAAACATGCCATAATCAAGATAAGACTTAATCTTACCCAGTGCCGCTACAATTTCACTGTTACCCACCATAAAACCAATGCGCCAACCTGGCATATTATAGGTCTTAGACAGTGAATAAAACTCAACCGCCACTTCTTTTGCACCGGGAACTTGCATAATGGATGGGCATTCATAATCATCAAAAGTGATTTCTGCATAAGCAATATCAGAGATGATGATAAGGTCATTTTCTTTGGCAAAATCCACCAGTTTCACATAAAAATCCAAATCCACCACTTGCGCAGTTGGGTTGGATGGAAAGTTTACAATAATAATCTTAGGACGCGGCCACGAATCTTTAACTGCCTTTTCAATATCTGCAAAGTAATCCCTATCTGGTCCCATAGGCACATGACGAATATCCGCGCCTGCAATAATAAAACCATAAGGGTGAATTGGATATGCTGGGTTAGGTGATAGAATCAAATCGCCAGGGCTAGTAATCGCTACTGCCAAGTGCGCTAAACCTTCTTTGGAGCCAATGGTGACAATGGCTTCGGTTTCAGGGTCTAAATCCACATCAAACTTGCGTTTGTACCAACCACACACAGCTTTACGCAGACCATCAATACCTCGCGATACGGAATACCTGTGATTGCGTCCGTCTTGCGCAGCTTCACAAAGCTTATCAATAATATGTTGCGGTGTGGCTTGGTCAGGGTTGCCCATACCAAAGTCGATAATATCTTTATCGGCTCGGCGAAGCTCCATCTTCAGTTGATTCACCTGTGCAAAAACATAGGGTGGAAGACGTTTAATTTTCTCAAATTCGCGCATACGTAGAAAAATCCCCTAACAAAATTAACCACGACTTTATAAGCCGCTTTTTAAACGTCAAACAAATAAGCATTTACCTAACCAAGCTATAACTGGTTTAGAACTGAATATTAGGACGAAAAACAAATGTAAATCTATCTTGATTGGCCGCTAAGGTACCAAAATACCGTTGGGCTCCTTGCCAAATCACACCAAAACCCAAAGTTAATGTAAGTTCCCCTTTATAAAGTGGCCAATGTTTATCAATGATAAGTGTTTGTTTGCTAGGCTTGAATGACTTTTGAAGTATATCCAATTGATAATCAAATCCTATATCACGCATAAAATCATCTTCGGCTTTTTGATAGTCAATTCTATCTCTACGAATACCCAGCATAAACGTGTCTGATATTTCTGGATGGCTATGGAACTTCGCCCCACCCCTAAAACTCCAAGATAAATATTGGGCTTTAGTTTCGCGTTTGCCTTTAATCTTCCATTCTAGTTCAGCCCAATTATCTTTAATCAAACGGTTTTGCTGAATATGATGACCACCAACACTTAAGAGGTAACCAATATAGCCTTTATTATCACCAATTGTTTTCATGCCTTGGGGTGCAGCAAACTTCAGCACTCGACCGACAAACAGGGATAAAGCATACGGCTCTTCAAATCCTGCTGTAGTTGCGGCAACAAGGTTTCCAGCAAAACCTTGGCTACGACCATTGGGATATAAACCTGGGTTACTTTTTCGAATTTGCACACCAAGTATAGGTAGAGGATTTACACTTGCCTCGAACAGAATAAAATCGGGTGATAGGCTGTCTTTAAGGATATTTTTGTAAATATCCAGTTCCTTAAGGTTTTCCACAACTGAAATATCCTGATTATTCAACCCTTTCGTCCAAGACACGTTAGAGTAATAAGCATCTAACTCATAATCAAAATCCACACCTGCACATGCACATGCAAGTGTAGAATATAAAAAAAGACTCATCAAAACTGAGCTTAGATATTTAAAATTCAAAATAGTAAACCTTATTTATTCTCTTCATTTTAATCAGGGAAATCAAATATATCATACCCAATAAGCAACTTCCACACCACTTTACACTTGGCATCATTCTATCTGCTTTGTAGCATTGCGACATGCCAACATTTGAAACCACAGAACACGAAAAAATATTACATCAATTAACTGACCAACCTAAGGTGAAACCACCTGCAATGTATGAGGTTTTACTCCTTAATGATGATTTCACACCTATGGATTTTGTCGAAGAAGTTTTAATGAAATATTTTGCTAAAAATACTGAACAGGCAGAAATTATCACTATGCAAGTGCATACCCAAGGGCGTGGCATTTGCGGCGTATACCCCAAAGACATTGCTGAAAGTAAAGCCTTGCAAGTAGAGAGCTTTAGCCGTCAGCATCATCACCCTTTGCAATGTATTGCTGAGAAAAGCGAATAATACTACCTTACCATTCATCTTAACCTTTTCGTCTGGAGCAGACTTTGACATCATCACTTAAAGATTTAATTACCCAAGCACTACAAGATGTTGTGACTATATTACTTGCCGATATAGATACAGGTAAAACACCTTCTGTGGTGCTTACACGCCCCAAACAAAAAGAACATGGTGATTATGCTGTGAATATTGCCATGCCATTGGCTGGGCTATTGAAACAAAACCCACGTCAGGTTGCCGAAACCATTTTGGCACAGGTTCAATTTCCTGAAGCTGTAGCCAGTGCAGACATTGCTGGCCCTGGTTTTATCAATATCAAGCTTAAAGCTGGTGGTGAAACTGATATTCTCAAAGACATCTTACAACAAGGTGGAAGCTATGGTTGTGTGGATAACAGCAAGGGTGAAGCCGTTAACCTTGAATTTGTTTCTGCTAACCCCACAGGGCCTATGCATGTAGGCCATGGTCGTGGTGCTGTGGTTGGTGATTCACTTGCTAACTTGATGAATGCACGTGGTTATAAGGTACACAAAGAATATTATATCAATGATGCAGGCAATCAAATTGGTGTACTTGCCAATTCTGTCTGGCTGCGTATGCAAGAGTTTCAAGGCATTGAAATTACTTTCCCTGATGGTGCTTACCCAGGTGATTATATCAAAGAAATTGCCAGAGAAGTTTTAGACACGCATGACTTTGCAAGTTTTGAAGCCATGGATGAGACAAGGCGTGCTCAAAAGCTTGGTCAACTGGCTGTGGCTGCCAATATGACAATGATTCGTAATGACCTTAAAGAAATTGGCATTGAATTTAACCAATATTTTTCTGAGAAAACACTGCATCAATCAGGCAAAGTCACTCAACTGATTGAAAAACTTGAAGCGGATAAACTTATTTATACGGGCACATTGCCGCCACCTAAAGGTAAAGAAGTTATTGATTATAAACCAATGGAACAGCGTTTGTTCCGCACCACTGATTTTGGTGATGATGTTGATAGACCCTTGATGAAACAAGATGGTACTGCCACCTATTTTGCTGCAGACATTGCCTATCATGCCGATAAGTTTGAGCGTGGCTTTAAACATATGATTGATATTTGGGGTGCCGACCATGGTGGTTATATCACCCGCGTTCAAGCTGCCATGAAAGCACTTACGGGGCTTGAAAAACAACCTGAAGTCCTACTTGTGCAAATGGTCAATTTAACACGCAATGGTGTACCTTTTAAAATGAGTAAACGAGCAGGCACATTTGTCACCCTAAGCGAAGTGGTTGAAGAAGTTGGCAGAGATGCCGTACGCTTTAATTTTATGACCCGCCGCATTGAAAGCCAATTTGATTTTGATTTGGAAGCAGCCAAAGCCAAGGATGCAGAAAACCCAGTCTATTATGTGCAATATGCCCATGCACGAATTCACGCCGTGCTCCGCAAAGCAGAAGCTGAGGGGGTGACTCAAGCAAAAGTAGAGGATGTTGATACATCCCTACTCACCAGCGATGAAGCCAGCAAACTCATAAAAATGTTACTTGCCTACCCTGACATGTTAGACACAGCTGCCAACCGTCGCGAGCCTTATCGTATAGCCACCTATATCATGCAGCTTGCAGCAGCATTCCATAGTTTTTATCATAAAAATCGCGTGATTATGGATGATGTTGCCTTAATGCAAGCGCGTTTATTGCTTCTAAAGGCCACAGCTCAAGTCATTAAAAATGCACTTTCTTTATTGGGTGTATCTGCACCTGAGGCTATGTGAAACATGTCTGACAAAGACTTTGCACACGTTGAATCCACACAGTTTGATGAAAATAGTGGTTTATCGTCATCGTCTAAAAGTGTTGTCATCACATTACTTGCCACAGTATTTGCCTCGGCTTGTTTTGGTATCGGTTTTTATATGGGTGAACAGCATGGATTTGAAGCGAGCAAAGGTAAAAAACATGAAGCTTTGATTGAAAAAATACAGCATCAAAAACAGGAACTTGCAACGTTGAAAGAAGATGCACAAAAATGGCAAACTCAAGAGGCCAACACATCACAAGTGGGTGAACTTACTTTTTACAATGAGCTTCCTGACCAGTCTATTAACCCTGAACCTTTGGATAATCAACCAAAGATAAAGGATAATTCTGATTTTTTAGATAAACTTGAAGCAGAACTCATAAAAAACAAAGACAAAGATAAAGCTGCCGAAGTGAACAATCAAAGGCTTGAAGATATTATTCAAGCCCAATTACAAAACACATCTCGAACCTTTAAAATCCAAGTTGCATCTTTCACCATGCAAAAAGATGCAGAACGCTTCCTGCCCAAGCTGGAAGGCTTAGGTATACCAGCTGAAATTCAACGTGTAGAAATTAGTGGGCGCGGTATTTATTATCGTATTTACACCCGCTCCTACAAAAAAGAACAAGAAGCCATTCAGGTCAAAAATTTAATTAAACAAAAATTAAATATTAGTGGGCTTATGGTTCAAAATGGCTGACCTCCGCTTAGCCTTAGCCAAAACTTGGTTAGCACAACATCAAGAAACGCAAGCTTTTACCATCAAACCCTTAGCTGGCGATGCATCTTTTCGCAGGTATTTTCGTATCTCAACGCCTAAAAAGTCCTATGTGTTAATGGATGCACCTCCTGAAAAGGAAGATATATCCCCTTTTGTTCAAGTCTGTGATTGGTTACATCAATCGGGGCTTCATGTGCCTAAAATTGAGATTGAGGACAAAGCATCGGGCTTTCTTTTGCTACAAGATTTTGGTG
>JALUNK010000222.1 GCA_027055255.1 Ghiorsea sp. | reverse complement strand
AGACCAATATGTCCGCTTTGGAATCCATAAGCACGGAGCGGCGCACCTTGTCTGACCAATAATCATAATGGGCAATACGGCGCAAACTGGCTTCGATGCCACCAATCACTACAGGCACACCTTTGAATGCCTCACGCACCCTTTGCGCATACACAGTGACCGCTCTATCAGGGCGTTTACCGCCAGTGTCACCTACGGTATATGCATCATCAGAGCGGATTTTTCGCTCGGATGTATAGCGGTTGACCATAGAATCCATATTACCCGCAGTTACACCCCAAAAGAGATTGGGTTTGCCCAAAGCTCTGAAATCATCGGCAGATTTCCAATCAGGCTGGGCGATAATACCAACTCGAAAACCTTGAGCCTCTAAAGCTCTACCAACGACTGCCATGCCAAAGCTGGGTAAATCCACATAAGCATCACCTGTCACCAACACAATATCGCAACTATCCCAACCGAGCTTGTCCATATCCGCTTTGCACATGGGCAGTTGATACGCTGGGTTTTCATGAGCTGCTGCCCAATATTTGGGGTAGGATAGTATGGAGCGAGGTGCTTGAGGTAGGGTGATACTCATGGCGCGTTTACTCGCCCAGCAATGTTTGTAGTGCTGCTCCTGGATCATCTTGACGCATCAATGATTCGCCCACTAAAAAGCCATAGACATCATGTTGATTCATCAGCTGAATATCATCATGGGTAAAGATTCCTGACTCGGTAATCACCGTGCGTTCATTGGGCATATCAGCAAGCAAATCCAGCGTGGTTTGCAGGGTAATATCAAAGGTATGCAGATTACGATTGTTAATGCCAAGCAATGGCGTGTCTAAATCCATGGCTCTCTCTAATTCTTTGGCATCATGCACTTCAGGCAGCACAGACAATCCCAATTCATTGGCTGCGGCACATAATTCCTGCGCCAATCCATCTTCAATCATCGCCATAATCAATAAAATACAACTTGCGCCCATGGCGCGCGCTTCAATGATTTGATAGGGATCTAGCATAAAATCTTTGCGTAAAATCGGAATGTTCACTTGTGCACGAATATCGCGCACGAATTGGTCATCACCATGGAAGTATTTCACATCGGTGAGCACGGATAAACATGTTGCCCCACCTTGCTCATAAGCCTTAGCAATGCTTACAGGGTGAAAATCTTCGCGGATAATGCCTTTGGATGGAGATGCTTTTTTCACTTCGGCAATCACGGCATTTTTGTGGTTGCTGATGTGCTCGACTAAAGCGCCTGCATAATCCAGAGGTTGAATATTCTTAGTTTGGGTGATGAGTGCCTGCTCACTGACTTTTTGCTTGCAGCTTTTCACCCACTCGCGTTTGTATGCCGCGATTTCATTTAAAATTGAACTCATATATTTTATTAACCTTTACACCACGAAGGGCACGAAGAGCACGAAGGAGTATAAAAAGCGATTATTCTTCGTGTTCTCTGTGTTCTCTGTGGTTAATTATCGTTTGTAAACGCAATCAGTGCATTCAAGGTGTCGGTAGCTTTACCATCATCAATGGCTTTGGCAACAACGCCTAGCCCATCAGCAATGCTATCCACTTTACCTGCCACCCAAAGGGCAGCAGCACTGTTTAACAGCACAATATCACGCCCAGCACCTTCTACACCTGCAAGGATATGTTTAATCACCTCAGCATTGAACGCAGCATCGCCGCCTTGCAAAGCCTGAGGCGTGGCATAAGGCATACCAAATGCTGCGGGGTCAATTTCAAAGCGGTGGGTTTTACCATCTTCCACCCAAACGGCATCCGTGATGTCTGTCGTCGTAATCTCATCCAAACCATCACGCCCATGTACAATCAAAGCGCGCTTTGTACCCAGTTGCGATAATGCACCTGCCACCAAATCCAATTTATCTTCGCCAAATACACCCAAGATTTGGTAATCAGCACCCGCAGGGTTGGTCAATGGCCCTAAAAGGTTGAACACAGAGCGCACGCCCATCTCACGGCGCACAGGGCCTGCATATTTCATAGCTGGATGACATTGCGGTGCAAAAAGAAAACCAATACCGACTTCATCAATGCAATCTGCGACCTTTTCAGGCGAAATATCCAGCTTCACACCCAAAGCTTCCAACACATCCGCACTGCCAGACTTGGAAGAAATCGCACGATTGCCATGCTTGGCTACAGGCACACCGCATGCTGCCAAAACAATGGCAACGGTAGTGGATATGTTAAACGTGGATGCGCCATCGCCACCTGTACCGCAGGTATCAAGCAAACCTGATGCTTGGGGCGCAATCTTGGTTGCCGCACTGCGCATGGCTCTTGCTGCACCCGCCACAAGTTCAGGGGTTTCGCCTAACATGCTTAAACCCATCAATAATGCGCCGATTTGTGCAGGTGTGGCTTCGCCCTGCATGATTTGGTTGAACACGGTTTCAGCTTGCGCGCTGCTTAAAGGGATACCTTTTTGTGTTTCCGCAATGGCTTGTTGGATGTTGTAGCTCATATCATAACTCCAAAAAGTTTTTCAGCATGGTATGCCCATGTTCGGTGAGAATAGATTCAGGATGAAATTGCAGCCCGAATGTTGGATGCTCTTTATGCCTTAAACCCATCAGCTCGCCTTCTTCTGTCCATGCCGTGCGAATCAGTGCGTCAGGCAATGGCTCATCCACAATCAAGGAATGGTAACGGGTTGCGGTAAACGGAGTAGGTAAACCTGCAAATATACCAGCTTCATCATGGTGAATGGGGCTTACTTTGCCGTGCATCAAACGTGGCGCACGAATCACTTTGCCGCCAAAAACTTCACCAATAGATTGATGGCCAAGGCATACACCCAAAATCGGAAGTTTACCTGAAAAGTGCGCAATGACTGCCTTAGAAACACCTGCTTCTGCAGGGGTGCAAGGGCCAGGTGAAATCAAAATGCGTGAGGGGTTTAACGCTTCAATTTCAGCGATGCTGATTTTATCATTGCGATAGACTTGTGGCGCATCACCAAGCTCACCCAAGTATTGCACTAGGTTAAAGGTGAAAGAATCGTAGTTATCAATGACTAATGTTGCCGCACTCATGATGCTTCTCCGTTGCTTTGTGAGGTCGAAGGTTGTGCCGCAGCAAGCGCCACCGCTCGGAACATGGCCGATGCCTTGTTCACACATTCCTGATATTCGGTTTCAGGCACAGAATCTGCGACCAAACCCGCACCAGCTTGCACATTGAGCATGCCATCTTCAATCACGGCCGTGCGGATAATGATAGCAGTATCCATATTTTCACCACCGAAAGAAATATGCCCAATGCAGCCACCATAAGGGCCGCGCGGCTGGCCTTCCAATTCATCAATAATCTGCATGGCGCGAATTTTGGGCGCGCCTGATAATGTGCCCGCAGGGAATGTGGCAGCCAGTAAATCTAGGGCATCGACATCATCACGCAACGTGCCTTCGACTTGCGATACAATATGCATGACATGGGAATAGCGTTCAATCGCCATGGAATCGGTGACTTTGACCGAACCAAACTGGCTGACTCTACCCAAATCATTGCGCCCCAAATCCACCAGCATCACATGTTCTGCAAGCTCTTTGGTGTCTGCCAATAGCTCTTTTTCCAAAGCCAAATCTTCTGCTTGGGTTTTGCCTCTGGGGCGCGTGCCAGCAATGGGGCGAACAATGGCTTTATCGCCTTCTTTGCGCACCAAAATTTCAGGCGATGAGCCAATCAAGGTCACACCCTGAATCGCCATATAAAATAAATATGGGGATGGGTTGATATGACGAATCGCGCGATACAATGCCAAAGGGTCAACATCCAGCGGTTTGCTAAAGCGTTGCGAGACCACAACCTGAAAAATATCACCTGCCAAGATGTATTCTTTGGCGGTTTCTACCATGGTTTCGTATTCTTGCTGGGTGACGTTGGATGGCGGAATATCCAAGGCGAGCTCATCATTCATATGCGGATGGAATGGCGTAGGTGCAGCGGTATGGGCAAGTGTGCTTTCAATATCATCTAAAATCACATCCGCTTCAGTCTGCGAAGTTTCTAAAACGCACAGGTGAACAATGCCTTTGAGATTATCAAACACCACAAACCTATCCACCAACATATAAGCGGCGACAGCTTGATGCCCCGTTACCTTTTGTTCCACACCGGGTTCAAACCTATGGATGATATCGTAAGAAAAGTAGCCCACAGCACCGCCAGTAAATGGCAAATCATTATCGCTACCCACCACGTCATGGTTGATGACGGTGTTGCGAATCCACGTCAAAATATCGCCTGCGGCAAAGCGTTGTTCGCTGCCGTCACGATGCTGAATGATTAATCCGTTTTCCTCTTCAATGGCAATTTGCGCAGGGTCAAAACCGATGATGCTGTAACGCCCCCAATGCTCGCCGCCCTCCGCGCTTTCAAATAGAAAGCAGTCATGATTTCCGCGCAGGCGCGCAAACAAAGATACAGGCGTATCACAATCGGCAGATAAAATGCGTTGGAACAGTTTCACAGCAAACCTCGAATCATAAGATGGGCGTATATTGACACAAAACAAAGCACATGGCTAAATGCGGCTCACTTTTGCTGGTGTGAAATTTGTTCACCAGGTAAAAATGGGGCCTTAGCTCAGCTGGGAGAGCGCCACACTGGCAGTGTGGAGGTCAGCGGTTCGATCCCGCTAGGCTCCACCAATTGAAAATTTTATATTGTCCAATAAAATCCATTAAGCCTTGTGTTTAATGGATTTTTTCTTGCTTTTATAGTAATTGTGAGAATTTAATAAATTTAGATGCAATAAGATCTATATTTACTTTAGATGTAATAAGTTCTATATTTACTTTAGATGCAATATGCTCTATAGTTTGCGCATAGGAGTTGAATATGGAGTACAGAATAGCGGTTGCCTCACAAGTTTCACAGTTACTAAAAAATTTGCGTAAGGAAAGGGGGTTAACCCAAAAAGAGCTGGGGCAACGGATTGGAATAGGGCAACGTATGGTAGCTCAAATTGAAAAGGCACCAGAAAAAATGCGCTTTGAGCGACTGGTTCAAATATTATCAGAGTTTAAGGTAGATTTAGTTATCCGTGAACGTGAAACAGACTCAGTAAAAAACAATCTTGAACCATGGTAAAAGTTAAGCGCAGAGGTCTGACATCACTTAATATCTGGGTGAACGGGAAACATGCTGGGGTTTGGACAGTGCGCCCTCATAGCCCTCAAGAATTTCAATATTCTGATGAGTGGGTAACAGCATCATATGGTCGAATGCTGTCCTTATCGCTTGCTTTTCAGCCAGGGAATGCCTCATTCAAAGGTGCTATAGTAGAGAACTACTTTGATAATTTATTACCAGATAGTAAAAATATTAGAAATAGAATTGGACAAAACTACCATACAAATAACACAACCCCTTTTGCTTTATTAAGTGCAATAGGGCGTGACTGTGTAGGGGCGATTCAATTATTGCCTGAGGGTGAAGAGCCAATAGGCTGGGATACTATCAGAGTTAGACCTTTATCAAATTTGGAAATTGAACAGCAGTTGAATGCTGCTCTGAGTGAAAACCTATCAGATGATGCTAGCGGAGAATTTCGTATTTCAATAGCAGGTGCCCAAGAAAAAACGGCATTAACTTGGCATGATAATCAATGGTGTGCCCCTATAGGGATGACGCCGACAACACATATTATGAAATTACCCATAGGTCTAATCGCAAATATGGGCTCTCAAATAGATATGAGTGCATCCATTGAAAACGAATGGATATGTTCTAAAATCATGACAGCATTTTCTATCGAAACCGCTCATTGTGAGATAGCTACATTTGGGAAAACAAAAGTGTTAGTTGTCAGGCGTTTTGACCGTAAACGATCTTCAGATAAAAGTTGTTGGTTGCGTTTACCACAAGAAGATATGTGCCAAGCATTAGGTTTGCCACCACATGCGAAGTATGAAAGTGATGGAGGCGTTGGAATGCGAGATGTTCTTGAGTTATTACGAGGCTCCAGTCATGCGCACTCGGATAGAAGGAGATTCTATAAAGCACAAATACTGTTTTGGATGCTTGCGGCGACGGATGGACATGGTAAAAACTTTAGTCTATTTCATGAGGTATCGGGCTACAAAATGACCCCCCTGTATGATGTGCTTTCTTCTTGGCCGATTCAAGGAGAAGCCCAAGGTTTTCTTAGCAAACATCGAGTAAAGATGGCAATGGCGTTCCGCTCAAAAAATGCACATTATAAAATGAAAGATATTTATCCTAATAATTTATATGCTGGAGCGGTTAAGTTGGGATTGGGTGAAGATGTTATGCTAATCCTTGAGGAAGTTGTTAAAGAAGCACCGAGAGTGGTTGATAACGTGAAGTTGCTTTTACCAAAAGGTTTTCCACAGGCTGTATCAGAGCCAATATTCGCAGGCCTTCTAGAGTCAGCAAATAAAATAAAAAAGTGGCTGGTGAGTAGGAATTAGTTTTTCTAAATAGGTAAGGTATAATGAATGACCTTGAGCTACCCTACCATTTATTTGCACAATGTGCGCTAGGCTTTTAGCATTGCTCCAATGCTAGCTACTGAAAAATCCGAAAAGAAACCCCAAATCAAAAGTTTAGACACTTTATTTATTCAAACATATGGCTGTGCCATGAATGTTTACGATAGCTCGCGCATGAGCGACTTGATGCAAGAAGCCTATGGTTTACGCGTAGTTAATGACCCTGTCGATGCAGATGTGATTCTGATGAACACCTGCTCTATCCGAGAGAATGCTGAAAATAAAGTGTACTCCGAACTGGGTAGATATAAAAAGATTAAAGATAAACGTCCTGATTTGATTATTGGCGTGGGTGGTTGCGTGGGTCAACAAGAGGGTGATCGCATTCAAAAACGTGCGCCTTACGTGGACATTGTGTTTGGACCACAGACCTACCACCGCTTGCCTGAAATGGTGAAAGAGATTCGGCGTGACCGCGTACGCGTGACCGAAATAGATATGCCTGAAATTGAAAAGTTTGACCACCTACCTAAGCCAAAAGTGGAAGGGTTAACGGGTTATGTCACTATCATGGAAGGCTGCGATAAGTTTTGCACATTTTGCATTGTACCCTACACACGTGGTGCAGAAATTTCCCGTCCCGTGGAAGATATTTTAGAGGAATGTGAGCAACTGATTGAAGCAGGCGCTAAGGATATTTCATTGCTGGGTCAGAATGTGAATGCATATCGCGTTGAAGGTGATGGTGAGGACGTTGGTTTTGCAGATTTGTTGCATTTGGTAGGTGGGCTTGAAGGCATGGAAAGGTTGCGCTTTTCCACATCTCATCCCATGGAAATGACCACGGAACTTTGTGAAGCCTTTGCAGAAATTCCAACATTGATGCCGTATTTGCATTTGCCTGTGCAATCAGGCTCAGATGATATTCTCAAAGCCATGCACAGAGGGCATAAACGCGAAGATTATTTTAAAGCGATTGAAGAATTGAGGTTGCATACGCCTGATATTGCGTTGTCTTCTGACTTTATCGTGGGTTTTCCAGGCGAAACTGAAGAAGACTTTGAGTTGACCTTGGATTTGGTTCGCAAAGTAGGTTATGACTCTGCATTCTCATTCAAATATTCACCGCGCCCGGGCACACCAGCATCCAAATCTGAAGACGATGTGCCTGAAAGCGTGAAAGATGAGCGTTTGCAGCGCTTGCTCGCTTTGTTACGTGAGCAATCGCGGGAACGTATGGAACAACAAGTGGGTAAGACATTGGATGTATTGATTGAGGGCAAGAGTAAAAATGAAGGTGACTTGCGAGGACGCACCCCTGATTTTCGTATTGTGCATTTTAAGGGGAACCCACGTTTGGTTGGGCAAACCATGCCTGTAAACATCACAGAGGCTTATAATATGTCACTGCGTGGTGAGTTAATCATTGAAAATTAAAGAGCCTATTTTATTTGAATGTACAGAGCTTGATGCGGCTGCCTTGGCATTGTTTTGTGGATCAAACAATCAGAATATTAAAAAAATTGAAGAGACTTTTAACGTCACCTTGCGCGGACAAATGGGCAAATGGTTTATTCTTGGCGAGCAAGCCGATGATGCAGTGTTGGCACTTGAAGAATTGAAGCAACAAGTCAGCAATGGACATCTTGAGAAGCAAGGTGTGGACGATATGTTACGTGAATTTCGGAGTGGAGCTGTGGCAGAAGAGACGTATGATGAGAAAATCAATGCAATGGTCTTGGTTGCAGGACGCAGGAATATTCAAGGTAAAACACCCAATCAACGCAACTATATCCAAGCCATCGCTGACAAGACATTAACCATTGGCGTTGGCCCTGCGGGTTGTGGTAAAACATATCTAGCGGTAGCCCACGCTGTGGTTGCTTTGCAAAGTCAGCAGGTTGAGAAAATTATTCTAACGCGTCCAGCTGTGGAAGCAGGGGAAAATTTAGGGTTTTTGCCCGGTGATTTGCAGCAAAAAGTTGACCCTTACCTCCGCCCTTTGTTCGATGCCTTATCGGATATGATTGGGGCTGAAAAAATGGCAAGCATGATGGAACAAGGTGTGATTGAAATTGCACCTTTAGCTTATATGCGTGGTCGGACATTGAATGATGCATTTGTGATTTTGGATGAAGCACAAAATACGACCAAAGCACAAATGAAAATGTTTTTAACTCGCCTTGGTTTCGGCTCAAAGATGGTGGTTACAGGCGATGCAACACAAGTTGATTTGCCGAACATTAAAGACAGTGGTTTGCTGCATGCGCTCCATGTTTTGAGTGGTGTAAAAGATATTGGCGTGTGTGAAATGGGCAGTGAAGATGTGATTCGCCATAGATTGGTGGAACGCATTGTGAATGCGTATGACAAACATGATTGAAGTGGTTATTGATGAAGGTATTCAAGTATCTTTTTCGCAAGAAATAATCAGTAAAGTGGTTGAAACAAGTTGCTTCTTGGCCAAGAATATTAAAAAGCCTTCTGTTTGTGTCCGGTTTGCCTCGAATGAGGAAGTACAGCGACTCAATGCGCAATGGCGCAATCAAGATAAAGTGACTGATGTATTGTCTTTCCCTATGCAGGAAGATGTTTTAGACGCAACTGAAAGCTTGGGTGATATGATTTTAGCTGTGCCTTTTGTATGTGATGAGGCTAAACGATTAGAACTGGTGGAAGACGCACATATTTATCATTTGATTGCACACAGTACGCTTCATTTGTTAGGTTATGACCATATGCAAGATAATGAAGCAGAACACATGCAACGATTAGAAAACACAGTGATGGCAGAGCTTGGTTTACACAAGCCATACCCTGAGTGGGATTAAGTGTCTAAATTTAAAATACATTTACGAAAAAAAATATTGGCTTGGTTACGCCCAGGTGAAAGCGAAGAAGAACTGTTAAACATTGTGCAGAATGCTTCGTTTATTCGCTCAGATGAGCAGCGACGCATGTTGGTGCAAGCTGTTGAATTTCATGATACACGGGTACGTGAAATCATGACACCGCGCTCACATGTTACTTGTATTGATATTTCAATTTCTGATGAAGATTTAGAGCAAGAAATTTTGAATGCGACAGTGACACGATTACCTGTGGTTGATGGGGACTTGGACCATATCGTTGGTGTGGTTCACCTTTGGGATTTGTTTGCCAAGACAATCAAAAATGAGCCTATCGTATTGAAAGATATGGTGCGCCCTTGCCAAAAAGTATCGGAGTTGCAGCGTGTTGTTGGCTTACTATCAGAGATGAAAGAGGGAAGCCATATTGCCATTGTGCAGGATGAGTTTGGTGGCACAGCTGGGATTGTGACGCTGTCGGACTTGCTTGAAGAAATTGTTGGCTCGATTGCTGAAGATAACACGGACGAAGTTTCAGAAATTAAAGTTAATGATGACGGGAGCTTTGAAGTTGTTGCGCGAGCCCATATTGAAGAATTGGCAGAGGCACTGGGTAAAAGCTTGCCCGAAGGTAGTTTTGATACGGTGGCAGGCTTAATTATCCATGAATTGGGTCGTATTCCACTGCGTGGTGAACGTCTACAGATTGCAGGTTTGGATATGGTGATTCAAGAAGCAGATCCTAGGCGCATTATCCGCGTCTTAATTAAACCTTAGTAAAGTGCAAGGCGTAGGCTTGTTGCAGACCATGACCATGATTATGGCAGCGTGGCTTTTGCTTGCAGGAGTAAGCTTGTGGGCGCACCGCCAATCGTTAGACTTATCAAAATCTATTTTAATCGCATCGGTTCGTGCGCCGCTTCAATTGGTGCTATTGGCATTGGTGCTTCACTGGTTATTTGATATTCAATCGCATTGGGGTCAGGCAGGTATTATTATCGGATTCTCTATTCTTGCAGGACATAATGCCGCTTCTTTTTTTGACCGGTTTTCACATGCATGGATTGCAGCCAGTATTGGACTTATGGTTTCATGTGCGGTGACATTGCCATGGTTGGTATTTGTTGGTGCATTTGAAAATACATCGCGCTCTATTATTCCTTTAGGTAGCATGGTGGTTGCCAATGGTATGAATGCGATTTCAATTATGTATGAGCGTCTGAAGCCTGTGGGTGGGCAACAGGCTGTAACAATCAAAGAAGGGCTGCATACTGCAATGATTTCACCGATTAATACGCTGAAAATTGTAGGTTTAGTGCATATGCCAGGTATTTTTGTTGGTATGGTTCTGGCAGGAAGCACAGTATTTGTTGCCGCCTCAGCGCAACTGGTGGTGTTATATATGATTGTGGCATCGAGTTTTACGGCGTGCGTGGTAAGTTTTTTGATGGTTGAATATTTACATAAAGGTGAGGTGGGTTCATAGCGATGAATAATAAAATAGCCGTGATGGCATCTGGTAAAGGTAGTAACCTCCAAGTGATATTGAGCGCTATTCAGGCAGGTGAGTGTGCTGCAAAAGTTGAAGTGGTGATTTGTAATAAAGCCGATGCTGGTGCTCTTCAAATTGCCAAAGATGCAGCTGTGCCGCATGTATTTTATGTGAACCCTAAAGAATATAAAAACCGTGAAATGTATGATGAGGCCTGTGCTGCAATCATTAAAAAGGCAGACTGTAGTTTAATCGTTTTAGCGGGCTATATGCGTATTTTATCAGCATCTTTTATCCAAAGTTTCCCTAATCAAATTCTCAATATTCACCCTTCGTTGCTTCCTTCCTTTAAAGGGGCTGATGCAGTGGGCGATGCACTTAGAGCAGGTGTAAAAATATCTGGGTGCACAGTGCATTATGTCACTGAAGAGCTTGATAGCGGTAAAATTCTTACCCAAGCCTGTGTGCCTGTTTTAGAGGGTGATGATTGGTATAGTTTGCATGCACGCATTCAAGAGCAAGAGCATAAGATTTATCCTCAAGTTGTTCACCAACTTGTCATATAATGCCCATATGAGTCACACCCAAAGAATTTTATTAGGTGTCAGCCCTCTTCAATTATTCTAAACCAAAGTCAGTTTCCGCATAAATGGCAATGCCATCTTCTTTGTCATCGTACAATAAAGTCCAAGCATGTTCAGGCTTCATATCCAAAGGTTTGATCACCCCTTTATGACTAATTTCCCTATGATCTTGGTCAACAAATAAAAACTTACAAAGCCCTGCAAGCGACAAATCCTTTCCTTCAACCTTAACAAAGAAATGACAATCTACGCCGAAATCTTCAAGCCCCTTAGTGTCACTACGAATCACATCATTAGCAACTGTAACCACATCACCATCTTTCAGCCCTGATGTATGGTTCATAAATATGTATTGTGCTTTGCCGCGCAAAGCGCTTAAAATATCATCGCCTTCAATTCTAGCAGGATATTCAAAGCCTTTAATCCCGTGTAGTATATGAAATGCTGCCACATTAACATGCGGTGCCTTTGCACCTCCTGTAATATCACTGGCGGTAACTTTGGCTTGTATGGCAACACCCATAAACAGTGTTATCGCCAGTGTAACACTTGTAAACAATAGCCTCAATCGAATATTCATTGAGCCCTCCCAATATAACCAATAACATAAATCTGTGGTTTAATCATATATAAGCCGGAAAGCTATAGTTGAACAGGCTTAAGCCTCGGTGTTTTATATCACCAAGAAAAAGGCATGGCAATAGATAACATTTGCATAATCAGGCTGTGGTTTCACAAAGTATGTCTGTTCCTGAAAGAATTATAAAATTATGCACAATTATATTTAAGGAGAGGTAGATGCGTACATTTAAGATGCTTATGTTTGTCGCTTTATTTGGGTTTGTTGCCCAACAATCGTTACTAGCGAGGGTTAATCCTGCTTATGCAGCAGAGGGGAATATGGCACAAGTTCAGCTGATTCTGAAAAAATTAAGAAGCTCTATGGAAAACATGAAAGATTTTGATGAGCTTGAGAAAGCAGGTATGGAAAAGAGAGATGTGGATAGGCTGCGCAAAGCCATGAAAGGAAAAATCAAACAAATGACATCAGATGCCGTTGATTTGATTCGTGTTTTATAAAAAAGATTCAACTATAAAGGAGTGAGAGATGAAAAGATTGAGTGTAGTTATAGCATCATTGTTACTTTTTGGATTCACATATGAGGTGCACGCCGTCAACTTTGCAATTTTTCATAAAATTGATAAAAATATGAAGTTTGCCGATGTTGTGAAAGGCAAGCATGGTGATTTTCTTTCTAATATGGAAGCTCAGGGTGCGGAAGTATTGTCGCTTACCAACATCCCACATGCCATGCATAATGATGTGATCACGCTTCAAACAAGCGCATTGCATGATGCTGATGGTTCGCTGGGTGATTTTGGTCTGGATTGTCACCTTGGCTATAAAGATGAAAGCCAAGGACCCAGAGCAGAGCATTATTTGGGCGGTATTTGCCGAATTATTCGCCAAGGCAGAGGTCAAGATATTCGTGAGCCAGTTATCATTATGCATACGCCAATACATGATTCAAGTAAAGGTGTGGAGCAATGGGTTAAAATTGCTGAGCAGAAAGATCTCGGTATCGCTTTTTATGCCACCATCCAATAAGAAGTGATAAAAGTCACTTTAAATTTGTAATAATAAGCGTTTAGTGTATACTGCTGCTTTTTTATGTGAGGTGGCATGCTTAAGTTTTTATTTCTTTTAATGGTATTATCCCCATGGGTTGGCGTTGCAGGCGAAACGCGAAGTGTAAACTTTGCGACATTTCAAGCAGCGGATAAAGATTTTGAGTTTGAGCCTGTCGTGCCTGGTAAGTTCAGTGATTTTATTGCTGAGATGGAAGGCTCAAAGATTCTTGCTTTGGTTCACACATCAGGTGCTATTGATGGTGATGTGATTACGATGCAAACAAGCGTGCTTCGTGATGAGGCAGGTGAGTTGGGTGATTTTGGTGTGGATTGTCAGCTCAGCTTTACGAGTGAAGGTGAGGGTGAAGAAGTTGGTTTCTTGTTGGGTGGCGTATGCCGTATTATTCAAGTGGGTCAGGGTAAAGAATTACGTAAGGTGTTAATTATTCCACCCACCAATGTGCCTGACACTACACAAGGCTTCGAAGGCTGGATTATGTTGGATGAAGATGAAGCTTCAGGTATTGCATTTTATGCAAATGTGAGCGACAAATAGTTTAAACAATTCTTTTTTGAAAGGCCTGAGTGAAAACTCAGGCCTTTTTCATGTGTGCTATTTACCAATACAAAATTCAGAAAATACTTTATCCAAGATAAATTCAACATCACCAATGCCGAGTATTTCTCCCAAGGTTGACCATGCTCTGCGCCATTCCATAGCCGTTAAATCTATCATTTCTTCGCGGCCAAGCATGTCTAAACCTGCTTGGATATGGGCAAGGGATGTTTGTAGGGCGATGCGATGGCGTGATGAAGTCACCATGGCACTCTCATCGGCTAAGTCAAAGTCTCCCAGTTGTTTGGCTATGGTTTCCACCAGCGCGTCCAAGCCACTTTCAGATTTAATAGACACAGCAAGAAAGTCGCTAGGTGGTGTGACATCGGCAACATCAATTTTATTCATGACCTTGAGATGAATATACAAGTCTTTAAAATGGTCTTCTGGATTCCACGTTTCTGAGCGAGCGGCATCTGCAACAAATATGATGATATCAGCTGTTTCTGCCGCACTCTTAGCCCGTTTCACACCTTCTTGTTCGACAATATCATTGGTGGTTCGTAAACCTGCGGTATCAACAAGACGAATCGGGATACCATTGACTTCAAAGTCAACTTCTAAGGTATCACGCGTTGTGCCTGCAATATCGGTGACAATGGCTCTATCGCGACCTGATAGCGTGTTAAGTAGGCTAGACTTACCAACATTAGGCTCACCAATAATGGCTACGGTAGCACCTTCAAATAAGCGCTCTCCAAGCTTGCTGTTTAATTGTTGCTCAATGGGTTGGATTAAGTCGGTTTCAACACGTGTATGAAGTTGATCGTAGAATAATTCAGGCACTTCATCTTCAGGAAAATCTAAACATGCTTCCACATGAGCAACCACAGATGTTAAATCATCCATGTATTGTGATATACGCCGCCCAAACGCACCATCCAATTGTTTCTGTGCTTGTTTGGCTGCTCGAAGTGTTGCTGCATCAATACATGCAACGACTGCTTCGGCTTGGGATAAATCAATCTTACCATGTTCGACTGCGCGTCGTGTAAACTCACCAGGTTCTGCAGCTTTACACCCCAACTCTAAAGTTCGTTCAAACAAAGCTTGTAATAAAACAGGACTACCATGGGCTTGAAGCTCTACAGTATCTTCACCTGTATATGAATTTGAGCCAGCAAAGTAGATGGTTAAGCCATGGTCAATGGTATCACCTTTGGCATCATACCAATGATGGAAGTGAGCAAAACGAGGTGAAAAAGGCTGGTTACGGTTGCATAATGCTAAAGCAATATCAACAGCTTGAGACCCTGAAATGCGAATGATACCAATGCCACCTCGACCTTGTGGGGTCGCAATAGCAGAAATTGTATCTGATAAGCCTCCAGCATCACCAACCATCGTTACGCGTTGTTCATTTGCAGATAGCAAACTTCTCTCCTTGTGCCTTGATGGGTGTCACTGGGCGCAGCAGCTATATGTTGCGAGTCTTAATCAACATTCATGCTTTTCATTACCAAACGTTGTTGGATGATGGAAAGGATATTGTTGGTTACCCAGTAAAGCACGAGGCCAGCAGGGAAGAACAAGAACATTGCCGTCATAAATAGTGGCAAGAATTTCATCACTTTAGCTTGGATAGGGTCCGTTGGTGCAGGGTTAAGCTGCATTTGGATGAACATAGAAATACCCATTAACACAGGTAAGATGAAGTATGGATCTTGCACCGACAAATCATGAATCCAGCCGTAAAAGGGGGCTTGACGCAATTCGATAGAAATAAGAAGCACTTTATAAAGTGCAAAGAACACAGGCATTTGTGCTAAAATAGGGAGACAGCCACCCAGTGGGTTTACTTTGTTTTTCTTGTACAAGGCCATGACTTCTTGACCCATTTTTTGTCTATCATCACCATGGCGGTCTTTAAGCTTCGCCATTTCAGGTTGCAGTTTGCGCATATTCGCCATAGAGCGATAACCACTTTGTGTTGGAATAAATAACAATGCTTTCAGTGCAAGCACCATCAAAATAATAATCACACCATAATTTGGAATATATTGGTGTAGCCAAAGCATGACTTCATGCAAGGGTTTAGCGATAACTGTGAACCAACCGAAATCAACTGCACGTTCAAGACCAACACCCAATGGCTCAAGTGCAGGAATAGATTTAGGACCAATAAAGATGTTATTTTCAAACACCATATCACCATTTTCCATCACACCATCATGAATCAAACCTGCTTGATATGCTCTGCCATCACCTTTGAAGTAGTAGCGATAATGTTCTTCTTGGTTCATGCCATACACAGCACTCATAAAGTAGCGGGTCATCATACCCGTCCAACCACCAACAGAAGAAAATTTCTTTTCACCTGTTTCATCAAGTTCGTCATAGGTGACTTCTGTTAAATCACCATCGAATAAACCAATGGGGCCATCATGTTCATTGTAGTTTTTAGTTGCTGGTTCAACAGGGTTCTTTTCAACCACTTGTAGGTAGAGTTTTAGACCAGCACCACCTTTGATTCGGTCTTGCGTGCTAAGCACATAGGAACCTTGGGTTAAGGTATAAGTACGTTGCCATACATACCCATCTTTTAATTTACCTTCCAATTGAACAACTGTTTGCCCGTTGTTTTCTTGAAGTGAAACCAGTTTAAAGGGTTCGACTAGTTTCTGTGTGAGTACACCACTATTAATGTATGCTTGATGAAACTCATCATTCATGAGTAGTTTTATTTTTTCGGGATTATCCAAGGCTTCTTGGTGCTGCAATAATGTTGCTTCTGTAAGCCAACCGCGCGCATTGATTTTTAGAGCCAACACATCATTGCCAAATTCTGCAACAGTGTTGGTAGCCAACACTTCTTTGCTGTTGGTTGATTTTTGCACGGTTGCGTTTGCGGGCTCTGTATCTGCTGTTTCAGGTGTTGTCGAATGCTCAGCATCAGTTGGTGGCGTAACGGCCTCTTGTGAAACAGGTTGCATAACTTCTTGTTGTGGGAACATCCAGCCCCAACCCATCAATACAAACATCGAAAGTGCAAAAGCTAAAATCAGATTTTTGTTGTCCATTTGAAATCAAATCCTGTGTATAAAAAATTAAAATGATGGCTGCGTTAGGGCAGCGGGTCGTAACCATGACATGATGAGAACGGATGGCAACGCAGAATACGTTTAAGCGCTAACCAGCCACCCTTCAATGCGCCGTATTTTTGCAATGCTTCAATGGCATATTCTGAGCAGGTTGGCATAAAGCGGCAGCGAGAGGGCAGCATAGGTGAAATAAAATAGCGGTAAAACTGCACCAACTTAATCAGTAGCCACTTCATGTCAGCAACGCTCTAAAAGCTGGTTGAAGCAAGCACTCATCTTTTGTTCATTGATATCTTTGGTGTCTATTTTGGGGGAAGGTATGGCAAGAATATCTATGGCTTTGTGGCGAATGTCATGCTGGCGAAATGCGCTTCTTAAGCAGCGTTTGAGCCGATTGCGTTGCACAGCGTTGCCATATTTCCTAGAAACAGCAAGCCCCAAACGTGCATGAGCGCAAGCATTTGGGGCCACGATTAAATGTAATCCTAAAACTGTAAAACGTTTGCCTTGTTTCATTCGCGCAAAATCAGCTTTACTGATTAGACGAAATTCACGAGGGAAGTCTGCTTTTAGGCAGATAGACGTTTGCGGCCTTTAGCACGGCGGCGGTTAAGCACTGCACGACCACCACGAGTTGCCATGCGAGCACGGAATCCACATGTGCGAGCGCGACGGATACGACTTGGTTTGTATGTAAAACTCATTTGAAACTCCTACTAATTCGAAAAAGGAAGCGCATCATATTCAGCTGCTGTTTCGTGTCAATGGTTGGTGTCGTGATTATCCATAGTTATGATGGCTATTCTTGGCTTTGGGGGCAAGTTTGCTTCAGTGATTTCACATCATGCATCACTTGGCTGGCGGTTGGATAAAATACAGGGCTAATATCCAAGCCAGCACTTGCTAGTGCTTTGGCTGTCCATGTATTGCAGGTATTGAGGAAATAATAAGTGCCTTGAGCATTATAGAATTGGCTGCTTTTTCCATCATCGAGGGCTGTGGGTATGATACTTTGCTGACTGTCTCTAGCAAAGCTGCTGAGAACATACGCTACCAGTGATTGTTGCTGTGTATCGTTCAAACAAAGGGGTGCGGTATGCTCATCACGCTTGGGTTTATGGGTTGCGACCACATGAAGTACGGCATGCGTCGGCAATACAATGGCTTGGGTGGAAGGCCAAAAGCGGGTTTCATCAGCTTGATAGACATCTTCATCGCCCCAGCCAAAGCCTAAATATGTGGCGTGTGGAAAGCGTTGCTCTAAGGCAGGCTCTTTTTCTTGCACGGCTCGCGCAGGCAAAATCACGCTAGTATGCCAGTCATGCTGATAAATATATGCTTTGTGGGTAGCATCTTGTTTCCCATTATACGTTGGTACAAGGGCATGTGGGCTGCCTGCACAGCCATGCATAAATAATAGGCTAAGGCATAATATATATCGGGTCATAAGGCGTGAATTAGGGTGCGGTTTGTTTTTTAAGCGTACGTTGGTTGATAGCTCGGAATATAAATTCAATAGCAAGCGCACTGATAAAAGCGCCCAGCAGATAATAAGTTATGAAAGGTATGTTCTGTTGGGTATGGTATAATGTTAATCCTGCAATACTAAACATGCTGATTGCAGCCCCAAGCACAAGCCATAGGTTTGCGCCCGTTTCTTTGATTTTACGCAGGTGACCAAGATGGGTTAAACCTTGAATGATTAAGACAACCAATGCTGCAATGGTTGTCACTTCAGCCAAATCCAAGAAAAGAATCATAGGCAGAATAAGGATGCCGCTTACAATCAACCCACCATAAGAACTATGGATATGGTATGTATAAACTTTAGGCAGCTCGCCATCTTTTGCCATGGTGTAGCCAATTTCGGTTGCTGCATAAAGTGTAGCATTAATTGCTGATGCTGTAGCAAGCAATGCCGTTGCTGCCATGATTTTAAATCCGATGTCGCCAAATATGGGCTGTGCAGCTTCAGCTAGGGCATAGTCTTTGGCATGAATGACTTCAGATAAAGGCAAATTACCTAAAACGGCAACACTTGTGAGAATATAAAGCAACCCAACCAAAGTAATGGTTATCATCATAGCGCGCATCATGGTTTTCTCTGGGTTTTGCATATCTTCCACGGTATTGGTAATCACACTGAAACCTTGATAAGCAAAAAAAGTAAGCCCAACAGCAAAAAACATATTCGATACAGGCGGCATATCGGCAATGCTTAAGAGATTTGGTTTAACATAAAAAAGAGCCACAACAGTGAAGAATAATAAGATTGAAATTTTGATGGCGACAATAACCGTTTCTGATTTTGCAACCAATGAGGCACCTACAAGGTTGATAAGAATAAATGTTACAACGATGCCAACAGCAAACACATTATCCCAATGGCTAGCCTCAGGTATAAATGTGCCAGCATAAGCACCAAAGGCTTTAGCAACAGCGGTAATGGCGATTAATTGCGACAAGTAAAAAAGAACACCCGCACTACCAGAGAAAATACCTTCACCAAAGCTTTGTACCAAATATTCAATTATCCCTCCGCGAGAAGGGTAACGTAGAGCAAGTTTAGCTAAAGAATATCCACTAAGTAGTGCAGCTAGACCGCCAAAGATAAAAGATAACCACACGATATTCCCAGCCATTGCTCCAGCTTGGCCAATCACAATGAAAATACCTGCACCGACCATAGAGCCTATACCCAACATGACTGCATTAAGCGTATTGAATGCTTTTTTATTATTCATAATGGGGCTGACAC
>JALUNK010000221.1 GCA_027055255.1 Ghiorsea sp. | reverse complement strand
AGACAGGGGAAGTGCAACGCGTGGGTAGCACCAAAACCAAGCGAGTGAATGTGCGTTTATTAGCCGCTACACACCAGTTTTTACAAGATAAGATTCAAAAAGGGCAGTTCCGTGAGGATTTGTATTACCGTTTAAATGTGATTCCCGTTCATGTGCCGCCTTTGCGTGAGCGTAGAGATGATATTCCAGAGCTTGCTGCAGCCATGTTGGCATCCGCGGCAGAAGAATTGAATATCACAGCCCCCATTTTAATGGATGATGCGATTGGTTTGCTACAACGATACGACTGGCAAGGTAATGTGCGTGAGTTAAAAAATGTAATGCGCCGCCTAGCTGTGCTTACACCGGGTGCCAGTATCACATTAGCAGATGTAGCCTTGGCTTTGGGTAATGATGAAGATAATCATAGCCAAGAAGATGACACGCTTTCAGGTGCTGTTCACCGTTGTATCAAACGCTATCTTGATCAGTTGGGTTACGCTGACGTACAAGGTTTGCACAGGCATGTTTTGGAGCAAGTTGAGCCACCGTTACTTAAATTGGTGTTGGATAAAGCCGAAGGCAATCAGCTTAAAGTCTCTGAAATGCTTGGCTTAAACCGCAATACGGTGCGTAAAATGCTTAAACATTATGATATAGACCCGAGTAGCTACAAACGCTAAAAGTATGAGATGCGAGGCTTCTTTTTGGCTGCGCCTACGTTAAAAATTAGGCTTTGCCCTCATTTGCAAATCAGCAAACTTCGGGCTGCATTCTAACTTTTGCCTTGGCTCGCTCAAAAATATGTACGCATCTAACACTTTATTCTTTGTAAAGCTTTGCAGCTAGGGATGTCATTTCGAGCTTGTCGAGAAATCTATGCGAGCACCCATACGGGTTGGTATGATAGTGAGATGCTTCGACTGCGCTCAGCATGACATTTTATCTTCGTGTGCTTCGTGGTTATTATCCTCTGTGTAATTCTACAGTTAGGGTTGTCATTTCGAGCTTGTCGAGAAATCTATGAGAGCGCCCATGCTGGTTGGTATGACAGTGAGATGCTTTGACTACGCTCAGCATGACATTTTCTCTTCGTGTGCTTCGTGGTTATTATCCTCTGTGTAATTCTACAGTTAGGGTTGTCATTTCGAGCTTGTCGAGAAATCTATAGATGCCTCTATGCTGGTCGATATGACAGTGAGATGCTTCGACTGCGCTCAGCATGACAATAAAACTCTGCGTACCTTTGTGAACTGTGATGAATTGCCAAAGGCAAGAAGCCTGCCCCTTGCGGGTACTGCGGTTCAGAAATAGCAAGACCTGTACGGTTCAAATAAGATAAAAGTCATACCTTGCGAAAAAAGGTAACTGCTGCCACGATTAGCACATGACTATTCAATTATCCAACCGCCTTTCCAAAGTAAAACCATCCGCCACACTTGCCATCACCGCCAAAGCCGCAGAATTACGCGCAGCAGGCAAGAATATCATTTCATTATCGGTGGGTGAGCCTGATTTTGAGACGCCAGAAGCCGCTAGAAAAGCTGGTATTGCCGCTATTGAAGAAGGTTTTACCCGTTACACCGCCGTACCTGGTATCCCAGAGTTGCGCAAAGAAATCGCTGCCAAGTTTAAGCGCGATAATGATTTGGATTATGCGCCTGAAAATATCTTGGTAAGCACTGGTGGTAAGCAGTGCATTTATAATCTGCTGATGGCAATCATCAATCCCGGTGATGAAGCGATTATCCCTGCGCCGTATTGGGTGAGTTACCCTGATATGGTGTTGTTGGCAGAGGGTGAGCCTGTGATTGTACCATGCCTTGCCGATGCCGATTTCAAATTGACTGCGGCGCAACTTGAAGCCGCGATTACACCAAAAACCAAGTTACTCTTTATCAATTCACCATCCAACCCCACTGGCATGGCGTATTCCGCTGATGACCTTAAAGCTTTGGGTGAAGTGGTGCGCAAACATCCGAATATCGTGGTGGCGACTGATGATATGTATGAAAAAATCATGTTTGATGGGAAAGAGTTTGCCACATTCGCCCAGGTGAATCCTGATTTGATGGATCGCACCGTCACGCTCAATGGTGTTTCCAAAGCTTATTGCATGACAGGCTGGCGCATTGGCTTCTGCGCTGCTCCTGTGGACTTAATCAAAGCCATGAGCAAGATTCAGGGGCAGTCCACCTCCAATCCTTCATCCATTTCGCAAAAAGCAGCCTTGGCAGCGCTTCAAGGACCAACGGATGAATTGGATGAAATGGTGCGCACCTATGAAACCCGCCGCACATGGCTTGTATCAGCCTTAAACGCGATTGATGGTATGGATTGCATCACGCCCGATGGCGCGTTTTATGTGTTTCCCAGCATCACGGATTGGTTGGGCAAGACCACGCCCCAAGGCATCACGCTTACCGATGATGTAGTGGTGTGTGAATGGCTGCTTGAAGCCGCAGGTGTAGCCCTTGTTCCCGGCACAGCCTTTGGCTCACCGGGGCAAATCCGTTTTTCCTACGCAGTCTCACAAGATACCTTGGAAGATGCGGTGAATCGTGTGGCTAAAGCTGCTGCAAGTTTGTGATGACAAATAATCTTGTTTTGGTTTTAATATGGAAAATATGATTGTAAAACATGAACAGCCAAATACTAGGGTTTTACTACGGTATTCATATTAATGATATTTACGAAGGTGTTTTTTACTATATGAAGTATAAAGAAATATTAGATATTGAGGGTTGCCCAAGTAATAGTGAAGCCCTAAAGAAAGTTGGTTATAGATTTGTATTTGATAATATGGAAGGGAAGAGTTTTATTCCTGTAGCAGTTCAGAGTCCTAAAAGAATAAAAAATAGTAAGAATAACGAGAAGTGCAGTGCTTATGCCTTGTCTCTTTTTGCTACAGAGGGCGCAGCTAAGGATTTCTTTTTGGAGTTGTATAAGCGTAATCCTCGTATAGTGAAAACATTGGGAGATAAACTTGCGATGGGTGAGGTTGAACCAAGCATGGGAACCTGTGGTCGAGAAAATAGAAAACAGCACTTTGACTTTTTTGAATATGAAGGCTGTGATTTGAGTACAAGCTTTAATATTATAGGAAATTTAATATGAAAAACGTTAAAGGTGTCAATATTCCTGTAAACTACTTACCAAAATTTCAGTGGGTAGAAGATATTCAATATTTTGAAGGTGCTCTCATGTCAGAGTATAAGACTGAGAAAGGGGAACTGTATGTTTTTCATTGGTGTGATTGCACCGACACTGTAAATAGGTGGCTGGCTGTTAAAACAAACAGACGCTCTCTTTATCTGTTAACCTCAGGCTTGGTTACTATGGAGTCCTTTTTTAAGGAACATATTTTAGATTCGAATATTTACTTGTTAGATATGGGAGCGAATGATGAAATTGAATCGGCTACATTGACTCATATTGATTCAATTGCAGGTGAGTATTTGCCAAAACCAGATGTGTGCGTGTCAGTTGATCTTATGCCATCTAGCTATGAAGCTAATTACCCAGTATTGATTGATCAGAACTGGTCATCAGAGGAGCTTGCAGGGTTTCCTAGAAAGTTTATGGATGCGTATGCTTTAATAGCTAAGTTTATGTCAGATAATATAAGGCAGGTTCAAGGTGCTGCTGAGGCGCCTTGGCTTGGTGGAGCTTCCTCTGTAAGTTTTTACCAAGAATTGCGCGGAAATTTAGGGAGGGAGCTTGGTATTAATGCGGTTCAATATGCATCACCTGGGTATTTTGAGTTTACAGCTAAACGAGATATCAGCTTATTACTTAAAAAAAATATAGATGCATACCTGAATAAGAAAGATGATATAAACGCTGTTTTCAACACTATTTCTGCTTACCTAAAAGACCATAAACTTAATAAAGATAATACCGAACCTAATGAGCAAGAAAAAGAGTGGTTACTTGAAAATGGTAAAAAGCTCATGGATTTTTTCAACGAGCCAACATGGGAGTGGGTTAAAGAAATTTCCCCTGATGCTTTTCGGGCAGTGAAGATATCAATGTCATACTATCGAAGAATTAGAACGCTAAGTGGGTATGTGGATAGTAAAAAAGCAGTTTTTGCAAAAGTTTAAGAATAATAAGAGGATACTACCTTTTTAGCGATACGATTGATATTTTGACAATATATTGTACAATTCATCTGTCGAGGTGATAGAAATGCAAAATATCAGTTATTCAGAAGCAAGGTAGTTCGGGGGACATAATACTTAACTCAAGGCTTTCCGAAGTATTTTACGTTTGGTAAGCCTTTAAAATCAACATCCTGCGTCCAAAGTTCGGCATGATGAATATGTGCGGTGGCGAGAATCATGCTGTCTGCCATGGCTAAACCATGCTCTTGACCAAGTTTGGCTGAATACATAGCAATATTTTCGTTGACTGGAATCACAGTGAACTGTTGCAAAATGCCTGCTGCTGCAAGGGCTGAATCTTCGTTACTGGCGCGCATCACCACCTTAAATACTTCATGCAATACAATGGTAGGCACAATGATTTCGCCTTGATTTTCAATGGTTGCGGCATATTGGTTTGCATGGTTACCATCCAAAAAATACTCAAGCCAACAGGATGAATCGAGAATTAGCATTAGAAGCGGTCTGATTTATCCCGAATGTTATCCATATCTACATCACACCCTTTGAGCAAGCCACGTAATGCTTTGGCAGGTTTTACAGGCACAAGCTGAATATGCTCACCATAAGGCATTGCCATCATCTTTTGACCTGCCGAAATATGCAGCTGCTCGCGTACATGCTTGGGAATCACAACTTGAAACTTGGGCGAAACGGTTACAGTTTGCATGACGTATCTCCTATCGATAAAGATTTCGTAAAACTATAGTGGTAAACGGTTGGTTTTGCAAATAGCCAAGTAGCGTACTTCAAAAACAATAGTAAGCTGCTATCCTTGCGATATGAATGATATTGATATGAATATGCTACCTAAAATTGAAGTCTGCTTTGGCCCTGAATGTAGTGATAAAGGCAGCAGAGAGCTGGCTAAAGAGCTTGAAGGGGTGTTAGGCACAAAATGCATCATGGGCGATTGCAGAAGCCAGTGTGCCAATGCGCCGTTGGTGCTGGTTGCTAAACAAGGTGTGGTGACTGCCACGGTGGGTAAAGTGCTCGCCAAAATCAAAAAGGTGCAGGAAGAAGAGGCTTAGTCTTTCACCCCTTTAAACCCTGCAACCATACCATTCAAATATGTGATGGGGGTTGGTGTTGATAATCCAGCTTCCTCAAACAATGTCGCCACATCATCAACCAACATTTTGGGAGGCAAACGATACCACGCTTTAAGCGCTGCTTTAGAAAACTGGTTTACGTTTAATTCCTCGCATAAGTTCTTCACATTATCTGGTGTAAACCCTTGAATAGGCACAAATATACTGACTGTTCCGCCTTGTTTGCATACACGCACCATTTCAGCCAATGCCTTATCTTTATCAGGTACGATATTCAGCAAAGATGCAGCAATCACCGCATCAAAGCGATGATTATCAAACGATAATTCAAAGATGTTTTCTTTTTGAAAGTTTAAAGCAGGGAAGTTGGTTTGGGCTTTGCTAATCATGGCTGGGGATTTATCTGTGCCAATCACATTAAAACCTTGCTGATACA
>JALUNK010000220.1 GCA_027055255.1 Ghiorsea sp. | reverse complement strand
CCTTGGTATTCAGGGGGATGCTCATAAATACCACCACCAAGCAAGACAATGGGCATTTGTTTGTTATCCAACTGTTCGATATTCAGATCAGGGTATTGAAACTCAAGCTGGGATGTTAAGGCATCGCGCACAGGTTCGGTGCTGAGTAGCCAAAGCAAAGTCATAGAACAAACAATTAAGGGTTTCCCCCAAGTTTTTTTGTGGAACACAAGCCCAAGTAGCGTAAGTAAAATTAACCCACCTGGTGGCAGTATGAGTTGTGAGAACGCTTTGCTAAGTAGTAGCATCAATTATGCAAGAATGGCTGATTTGATACTGTCCGCCGTTTGTTGGTCGGTTAAACGCACTACCAAGTGTAGGGCAAAAGCAATAGCCGTGCCCGCGCCACGGCTGGTGATGATTGTGCTATCTTCAACAACAGCTTGTTCCTGATAAGTATGTACGTGTTGTTCTAACGCTTGTTGTGCGCAAGGATGGGAAGTGGCTTGTTTATCATCCAGTAAACCAAAGTGGGCAAGGGCTGCGGGTGCTGCACAAATCGCTGCAACATACTTATCCTGCTTGGCTAATGCTTGCGCAACCTTTTTAACGTCTGGGTTTTCTTTTAAGAGGTCTGCATTGGGAAGCCCGCCCGGCAACACCAACATATCCCATGCTTGATTTGCGACTTTACCAAGTTTTGCACCTGCATGGATGGTGATACCAGAGCGACCCACAACAGCTTGCCCATCAAGGCTTGCCATGGTCACTGTAATATTTGCACGGCGCAGAATATCAACCACAGCGATAAGCTCAATCTCTTCCACACCTTGTGTAAATGGGACAAGAACTTGTGGCATTATTGACCTATAGGGGCGTCTGTTGGTGCTGTTGCCCCAGGCGCTACAAAGCTAGGGTTGATAATGATTTCTGTTGTGTTATCCAAATTCTGAATCGCATTCACGGTATCACTGGGGATATCAGCAATATTGGCTTGGATAGCATCACCAAGATTAAGTTTTGCAGGTCGTTTGGGAAGGTCACGAGCTTTGGGTGAGTTGGGAGCCCTTTGAACACCCAAGGTGTCTTTTTTATCAGGATTTTTACCGTTGCCCATTCTACCAACTGGATCTTTTTCAGGTTTTAGATCTTTAATTTCGGCATCGTCTTTTTTTGTTTTTTGGAGTGTAACTTTCCCTTCTTTATTTACATGGGCTGTATGCCCCGGCAATAAACGTTCAACTTTTCCCGTTTCTCCAAAACTAACATCAACCGCACCTTCAGAGAGTATAGTACTTGTTGGAAGCTGTGGTATATCTGCCAAAGTAATATCTGCAAATGCAAGCGCTAAAACTTCAGGTGTTGGAGGTACAAGCACAATAAACTCTGTACCACGCACGCCCAGAACAGCGGTAGGGGTACGAACTCGGAATGAAGATCCCCTTGTTGTTAACTTATTAACAAAGAAACGTGCTTTGCCCCAAAGCATATTGATACGTGCATTAAAAAGCTTTCCCCCACGCATAGAATATTTGCGTAAGGATACGCGGCTTTTTGAACCGACATATACCTTGCTGCCATCGCTCATAATTATTTTAACGCGGCCACGTGCACCTGTTACAATGGAGTCATTACGTAATACAACTTGCCCCTTAGTTGCGCTTTCTCGGACTGCCCCACGTTGCACCCAAGCAGGGCCGTAGCTATGCACAATGCGCCCAATACTAGCGGCAGCATAAGCTTGTGTGGTTGGGCTTAGCGTAACAATAAACGTTGCGATAATAGTGAATATAATTGTTTTTAGCATTGTAATCTCCTGTGGTTCTTTACCATTGACCAGCTATCATGCTACCAAGTCGCCAAGCCGAATACGCTTTACTTGCGGTGGCATTCACCAAGTTATCATTATAATTGGATGAGTTTTTCATATATGATGCGTTAACAATCAAAGATATATCATAGCTTTCCCATGGTTTCCATGATGTTGATGATGCAATTTTAAAGTAATTATCTTGACGCTTGGTAGTGTCAGATGCATTGAGTAAAATATTAGGGTCTGCTGCTGCATAAAACCTAGAATATACATCTAATTTTAACTGTGTTTTCCAAGCTTGGCTAAGAGGAAAAGATGTCACCGCATTACCGCCGATTTGATAATAAGTATCTGAATTATCATGGGTTGCATCACCGTTGGTAAATTCTGCAATAAAATAAGGTGAAAGAGAAGTTTTATAATCCCAAAGTATAATATTCTTTTTTGCACCAAGATAGTGGCTGCTTCCACCCAAGCGTTCTAAATCCACATTATTTGTACCATAGGAATTATTAAATTGTTTAAGTTTAACTGTGTATTGGTAGATCCAAGCTTGTTGCGTGTAGTACATGCCAAGACCAAAACCTTGGTAGAGTTTATCATTGTCTAAAACAATATATTCGTAGGTGGGTTTGAAGCGCCACCGGTTATCCTTTTGCCAAGAAGCAGAAAGGATATGTGCTGTTAAGTCATATGTTTTGTAATCTTGATGATTGGTGCTACTGAAGATATAGTTAAGGTTAACTTTTGGAAGCGCCCAGCCAAGAGCAACTGTTGTTTGAATGCCTAAATCCCTACTGTAAGTACTGGAGTTTTCGGGTGCGAGAATTACATTTGAATTATAAAAAGCTTCGACGGATGCGAACCCATTAAACCCTAGCTGTTGTTGGGATGGGTTGTCTTTTAAGCGCTGTGCAGTAGTAGCATAGGCACCTTCACTGTCAGCATCTAATGATTTTTGTGCAAAATTTGTGGTAAGTGAAATATCATTATTGAGGTAGGCAAGCCACGCTTTATAGTACCAAGCTGCCGCTTTGTCCTCGCTTTTTGATAGACTGTTTTGAAGGATTTTATCCCAAACTATATTGGAGTCCATATATTTTTGTTGCCTTACAAGCAAATCACCCAATGTGATTTGGCTTTGCTGGTCATTCGGGTTTGCCTCCAACCAACGATTTAAGGTTGAAATGGCTTGGTCTGGCTGGTTCGTTTTCATATAAGCGTTGGCTAAACCTAACCATGCAAATCGAGCATCTTCTTTCGTGTTGTAATTATTAATGGTTAACCATTTCTCAAAGAAAGGTATGGCTTTATTTGGGTTTGAACTTTCATCATAGGATAGCGCCAAGTATTGCAAAACATCAGGGTTTTTAGGTGTTTTTTTATGAAGAACTTCTAACTTTTCAATAGCAATATCATAATCACTAAAGCGATAGTCATCAATGGCAGAAATTAAATTACCTTGATCTAGGTTATCTAGTTCCTCCGCATAAACAGTCGTTGCAGGTAAAAACACATAAGCTATAAACATACAAAAAAAGAGTTCTTTCATGAAGTGTATCCTCGATTCCCCAATAAAAATGAAAGGCTATGCAAATATAGTTGAACACTTAAGGAATGGCAAGTTTTGATAAAATAAGAAAATTCAATGCTTTTATTCGTGTTTTTGATGACTATGCTATGCCTCTGATATTGTTTTTATATTGAGGTTTTTACGTGTCTGAAGAAATTTATAGTCCGCAATTCATTGAAGAAAAGTGGCAACGCCATTGGCAAGCATCGGGAATTGATATTGCCAGTGAAGAAGTAGGGGATGCTCGCGAAACCTATTATTGCTTAGAAATGTTTCCTTACCCATCAGGTAACTTACACATGGGCCATGTACGCAACTATTGTTTGGGTGATGCTGTAGCGCGTTACAAACGTATGCAGGGGTTTAATGTGTTACATCCCATTGGTTGGGATGCGTTTGGTTTACCTGCTGAAAATGCAGCGATTAAACATGGTAAACCGCCTGCGGAATGGACGTACGCCAACATTGAACAAATGCAGGTTCAACTTAAACGTTTGGGGCTTTCTTATGATTGGAGCCGAGAAATCGCGACTTGTAAACCAGAATACTACCGTTGGGAACAATGGATGTTCACCAAACTTATGGAAAAGGGCTTGGCGTATCGCAAAGAAGCCGAAGTAAACTGGTGCGACCCTTGCCATACTGTGCTAGCCAATGAGCAGGTGGAAGATGGTGTGTGCTGGCGTTGTGATACACCTGTGCATAAAAAGAATTTAGCACAGTGGTTTATTAAAATCACGGATTACGCTGATGAATTGTTAAACGACCTCGACCAACTCAAAGGGTGGCCAGACAAGGTTGTGGGTATGCAGCGCAACTGGATTGGAAAATCTTCAGGTGCAGAAGTGTCGTTTCAAGTTGAAGGCAGCAATGAAACCTTGGATATTTTTACCACACGCCCTGATACACTCATGGGTGTAACTTATATGGCTGTGGCAGCAGCGCATCCTTTGGCAATCAAAGCTGCGGAGAACAATGCGGAGCTTGCTGACTTTTTGGAAGAATGTTCGGTGATTTCGACTAAAGAAGCTGATGTGGCAACCATGGAAAAGAAAGGCATGCCACTTGGTATCCATACTATTCATCCAGTTTCGGGAGAAGCTGTGCCAGTTTGGGTGGCAAACTTTGTGTTGATGTCTTATGGCACGGGTGCGGTGATGAGCGTGCCTGCCCATGATGAACGCGACTATGATTTTGCGAAGAAATATGCTTTAAATATTAAACAAGTGATTACCAATGCCGCTGGTGATGCTAATGTTAGTGAAGCAGCATTTACCGATCCGGGTGTACTCATTAATTCAGGTGAGTTTGATGGTTTAAAATCAGGTAAGGCAAAAAAAGCGATTACTTACTGGTTAACAACGCAATGTAAAGGCGAAGAACGTACACAATTCCGTCTTAGAGATTGGTTAGTGTCGCGTCAACGTTATTGGGGTACACCTATTCCTGTGATTCATTGCGAAAATTGCGGAACAGTGGCTGTACCTGAACAAGATTTACCTGTGGTGTTGCCCGAACACTTACAACCTACAGGTGGTGCATCACCTTTGGCAGATTGCGAAGAATTTGTGAATGTGGATTGCCCACAATGTGGTAAAGCGGCGAAACGTGAAACCGATACCTTTGATACTTTTATGGAATCGTCTTGGTATATGAACAGTTATACTTCTGCTAACTGTGATACAGCCATGGTGGATGGGGCAAGTATGGAGAAATGGGCGCCCGTAGATCAATATATCGGTGGTGTGGAACATGCTGTACTGCATTTGCTCTACGCTAGATTTTATCACAGACTGATGCGAGATGTGGGTTTGTTTGATGGTGATAAAGTGGGTTCAGAACCATTCAAAAATCTTTTAACCCAAGGCATGGTATTGCTTGATGGTACGAAGATGTCCAAGTCCAAGGGTAATACGGTTGACCCCAAAGATATTATTCAAAAGTATGGTGCAGATACTGCGCGTTTATTTACCTTATTTGCAGCTCCTCCTGAGCGCGACTTGGAATGGAGTGATAAAGGTGTGGAAGGTGCGAGCCGTTTCCTTCATCGTGTTTGGGTGTTGTTGGATAAAGTGGGGCAAACATACCCTGGACAAGCTGATAGCAAAGTTACAAAAACATTGCGTCGTGCCATTCATACGCATATTCAGCGCGTTACCCATGCTTTTGAGCAAGGTTTTGCGTTTAACGTGGCGATTGCAGCCATGATGGAATTATCCAATGCTTTGAATGCTTTTGATGCACATGATGAAGAAGGTAAAGCAGTGTTTGAAGAAGGCGCAAATGCCTTGATTACCATGCTTGCACCGTTGGTTCCGCATTTCGCATGTGAATGTGGTGAACGATTAGGTTTTGAAACGGTTGCCGTGATGTCGGCTTGGCCAAAGGTGGATGCATCAGCATTGATCCAAGATGAAATCAATTTGGTGGTGCAAATTCAAGGCAAGAAACGTGGTGAGATTGCAGTTTCGCCAAATATCAACCAAGATGAAGCAATGGAAATTGTGCAAAATACTGAAAGCATTAGCAAATGGCTTGAAGGTCAACAAATCGTAAAGGTGATTTTGGTTAAAGGTCGTTTGCTGAATATCGTGGTTAAACCCGCATGAGGTTAGCGCTTGTTTTAAGCTTGTTGTTAAGTGCTTGCGGCTATCACTTGGTGGGGCAAGGTAAATCGGCGGTGATTCCACAAGGGACAACTTCTGCTACCCTGCTATCAGATGGTAGCCGTTTGGGTAAAATATTGTTGGGCGAACTTCAGCAACAGTGGTTGCAGAAAGCGTCATTACCGTCATTGCACGATAAGAATCCAAGTCAAAATTTAGACACGCGACATGTTACCTTACGAATTGAGAGTCCCAATGAAACTTTTATACCTGTTGCTTTTGATGGGTCAGGATTAGCCATTCAGTATCGGTTGTCGGTAACAGGTGTTTTGAATATGTATCAAGAGAATACTTTAATTTGGCGTTCTGGTGTGATTTCTAGCAATGCCGACATTTTTGGTGATGCGTCAGCACTTGCAAATAATCCTACAGCCATTGAGGCAGAGCGAGAAACATTGGTTGAACAACTTCGCAAACAATGGGCGCAAGAAGCCTTAGCTCGTTTGCAGTCTGGATTTTAAGTCTAAATGCAAGTTTCCCCACAAAAATTACTGCCTGCAGAGCATCGTAGTTATTACTTGTTTGGTGAGGATAATGATAGTTTATTTGAAGCTGCGGAAGCACTATTGGTTGAAGGGCAAGCTGATGCTCTTTGTTTGCGTGTTGATGTATCTGAGCTAGAACGTATTGAAGTGGAAAGCCGCTCTCAGGGTTTGTTTGGACCTCAAGCATGTCATGCTTTGGTTCGCAACGCACAAAGTGCAACACCCAAACAATCAGAGCACTTGTTAAGACTTGCTGCATCTGTTGCACCTGAAAATCGACTTATTTTATGTGCACCCGATATTACGTGGAAAAAAGCATTACATAAAAAGATATTGGCTGAAAGTAAGGTGGTCTCATGTGAGTTTCGTACACCTTCAGCATCTCAATTTCAGGCATGGCTCAAGGCTGAAATTACATCATCCAATCTTTATATTACACCCCAAGCACAAGACTTTATGTTTGAACGACTCAATGGTTTAAAAGCAGCTGCAAAACAATTGCTTGAACGCATGGCTTTGTATGACAACCAAGAGGGGATTCAGTTTGATTTAGCACTTCTTGGTGCGTTGCTTGGCGAACATGCGCCCCAAGATTTAGATGATTTTTGTCATGCTGTGGCGATGAAAGAAACCCGTGCGATTTCGTTGTTACGGCAGCTGTTGGTGAATCAGCAAGTGTCAGATGTACAATTGCATACGTGGCTGAGTATGCGGCTTCATGGGTTATTGATGTTTTTGTGGCATCAACGTATGGGAGAGCGCAGACCTGCGCAGGCAGCGGGTTTGTTTGGTGCAGCGAGTCAGTTGGTAGCTAAAGAAGTGAAACAGTGGTCTGCACCTGAATTGATGGATGCCATGAAAAAGTTTACCGATACAGAGAAGTTGCTTAAAGGTGCTTCTATTGAGGCGCGCATGATGGTTTTGGAGCGTCTGGTATTTGGATTGATAAGAGAACATGACTGAAATATTTCCAACGCATGTGTTTCGTGAATATGATATTCGAGGCTTGGCTGGTTCTGAAATCGCAGTTGCTTTTGCTGAAAAATTAGCCCTGGCGTATGTCAGCTTTCTTCCTGAAAATAAAGATAAACCTATTGTTGTTGCGCGTGATGTTCGACTTTCAGGAGAAGCCTTACAAAAAGCACTCATTCATACCCTGTTGAAGGCAGGATTTGATGTGATTGATATTGGTATGGTGCCGACACCGCTCGCATATTACACGGTTTATGAACTGGGTGCTGCTGGGTGTATTATGGTTACAGCAAGTCATAATCCTTCAGCGTATAATGGTTTTAAAATGATGGTGGGCAACGAAAGCTTTCATGGTGAAGATATTCAACTATTAAAGCAACGTATGCTTGAAATGAAACCGTATGCTGATTGTAGGCAAGGCAAGCTAACCCGCAAAGATATGTCACAACCATATATGGATTTTGCGGTAAAAGATTGTGTATTGCATCGCCCACTTAAAGTAGTCATTGATGCAGGGAATGGTCCTACGGGTATGATTGCAGCACCACTGTATCGTGCTTTAGGTTGTGAAGTGATAGAACTTTATTGTGAACCTGATGGACGTTTCCCCAACCATCACCCAGACCCTACGGTTGAAAGCAATTTGCAAGATTTGGCGCGGGAAGTCAGTGAAAGCCAAGCTGATTTGGGTATTGCCTTTGATGGTGATGGTGATCGCATTGGTGTGGTTGATGAAAAAGGCGAAATCATTTGGGGAGATATGCTGCTTTTATTGCTATCCAGAGAGTTGTTAAGCAAACATGCTGGTGCAACCATTATTTCGGAAGTTAAATCCTCTCAATTGCTTTATGATGATATTCAGCAACAGGGTGGCAATGGATTGATGTGGCGAACTGGGCATTCACCCATTAAAGCAAAAATGAAAGAAACGGGCGCATTACTTGCTGGTGAAATGAGTGGTCATTTTTTCTTTGCGGATAGATTTTATGGCTTTGATGATGCGACTTATGCAGGGGCAAGAGTCATGCAATTGTTAGCCAAACAAGATAAACCTTTATCGCGTTTGTTGGATGATGTGCCTAAACGTTTGAGTACACCTGAAATTCGTGTGCCGTGCTCCGATGAACTTAAATTTAGGCTAGTTGAAAGTGCAAAAGAATTTTTCACACAGCAAGGTTATGAGATGATTGATATTGATGGCATCCGACTAAAGTTTGAGCATGGCTGGGCATTGCTTCGCGCATCCAACACACAGCCTGCATTGGTGCTTCGCTATGAAGCAAAGGATGAGCAAAGCTTAGCAAACATGAAACAAGCATTGGAACGCGGCTTAAATTTTGCAAAACGGGGTGTTTATGAATGATTTTGCTTTAAATCATGCGCTAAGGTCACTGTTTGAGCAAGGGCGAGACCCTATGTTTATCACAGATAGGAAAGGTTTTTTAACGCATGTGAACCCTGCATTTTTAGGGCTGTATGGTTATAAGAAGGAAAGTGTCATTGGAAGAAACACTGGCTTTCTTATGCAGCGCCCATTTCATGAGACTTCATTTTATAAAAAAATACTTTGGCAACTTGTTCGGCATGGTGCCTGGTCGGGTGAGCTTAATGTTGTGTCAGAAAGTGGTGAAATTATTCCTGTCTGGACACAAATCCTTAAGACGGATGAGGGCTACTCTACTATTCAAGTGGATTTGCGAGAGCGAGATAAAATAACGAGAAAAATGGAAGGTTTATCCCGATTGCAATCCGTCGCAACCTTGGCGGGTGGAGTAGCTCATGAATTTAATAATATATTGGGTGGTATCCAAGGTCATTTGTATCTTTTAAAACGAAATTTGCCTCAAGCTGAAGAAAAAGAACATGGACGATTAGAAAGAATTGATAAACTGATGGGAAGAGCCGCATCATTGGTACAAAACCTCCTTTCTTTTTCACGCCAGAAGCCAACGGCAACACGAGAAATACCGCTTTACCCCTTGCTTGAAAACACTGTCGAAATGGCTGTGAAATCTTTGGATAAACAAGTTGAAATAAACTTTACTACTGAAGATAGGGGTATGCTTGCATTTGCAGATGCCGTCATACTTAAACAGCATATATTTGAGATGATTAGTAATGCAGAACGAGCACTGGTGCGGCAACGTGAAGAGCTTCAATACAGTTATGGAGAAAAACGTGAATTGATTCATGTTCAACTTGGACTAGCTGAGGATGGAAAGTTTGCTGAAATTATGATTCGGGATAATGGCTCAGGTATGCAGGATGCAACATTAAGACATTGTTTGGATCCTTTTTTTACTACCGAAGCTGTTGGTGAAGGCAGTGGGCTTGGGCTGTCTAGTGCTGCTGCATATATGCAACAGCTTAAAGGAAGCTTGGAAGTTGAAAGTGTGTATGGCGAATACACGTGCATCAAAATGTTACTTCCTTTGGCTATAGAAGCGATTGAAGTTCAGCACAAACAAGGTTTGGTTTTATTGGTGGATGATGATGATGACTTAAGGGAATCATTGAGTGAAATACTTACCTGCCAAGGCTATGAAGTGATTACAGCAGATAATGGTATTGCTGCCTTAGACTTATGGCGACAATACAAAAGTGCGATTGATGTCATTGTGATGGATATTATTATGCCTAACATGGATGGCATTGAGGTGGCACGTGAAATTCGTGAAGAAGGTGAGACGGTTCCTATTTGTTTAACAACGGGTTATACCTATCAGAAAGTATCCTCAGAGCTGCATGTTAACTTGATGCGCAAACCGCTAGCACCTGATTTGCTCATCAAATATATCGAATCTAATACGGGAAAAGATTAAACGTCATTTAATTGACCATGCTTGATAGGCGCTGGACTTTACGCAACCCTTGGTTGGTTGTATTGATATGCTCTTGTGTATATTGTTGTGCTTCGAAAAGTATTCGCATGGTTTGCCGCTGTTGTGTTTGCAAGTGCTTTAAAGCATTAAGAAACTTTTTAGGTTGGCATTCTTGCTCTTGCCAAACTTGTTGAAATAGCGCTGTTTCAGTCTCATATTGTTTGATATTTTTTGGGATGTGCCGCCATTGTTGCTTTATAATGCTTTGTCGTAAGCTGGTTAATGTAAGTAAACAGCTTTGGATGAGCCCTGCAATATCGGGTTGCGCTACGTTATTATCCTGCATATGCACGTAGGGGTTGATGGGTTGGAACATGTCGTTGTTGTTGCTCTAGTGCCATCCAACCTTCACGTAAAGATTGTGTTAATTGCATAGCCTCATCAATGGACGTGGTGGAAAATGTACACATGCCTTCACCCAAGCGTTTCGATAGATACGTGTATAATTGAGATAGATTTCGTGCAACTTCCCCGCCCTGTTCTAAATCAAGGCTAGAAGATAGTTCGATAATGGCTTCTAATGCTCGTGAGATATGATGGGTTTCAGCGATTGTGTCATTGGCAACCACTGCTGCTTTTGCTTGCCCTAATGATTTATATAACACTTCATACGTTAATAAAACCAACCCCAAAGGTCCTGCACCGACGACTTGATTTGCCTGGTATTTTTGATGTCCGACCATAATGCCTCCTTGCGTTTTCATGCGAAGGTGTTCATCACCCTCTTAATATACTTATCGGAAAATGGAGAGGGAACTTCAGTTATTTTTTTACCGACCTGAATTGGCTGCATCAACCTGCTGGGTAAGGAAATTCCCCGTTGCATTCAATGAATTCATGGCTTGTTCCATGGCAAGAAAAGAGCGGGTAAGTGTTTGTCTTTGTTTTTCAAGTTGAATGTTTAAATCATCAATACGCTCGGATAAAGAGGAGAAGGTACTTTCAGAGGCTAATACAGTGTTTTGAATCAATCCTGAGAAAGGATTTGAAAATAAGTCTAAAACACCATCAAATGATGCGGCAATACCCATACCAATACTCATATTACTGGTAAATGGTGGTGTTGTGCTCCCGCTGTATAAAACACCTATGCCATCGGCACTACCTGCATTGCCTACCAAGACTTGACCATTTCCTGTTGTTGTTTCACCATTAATGGTACCTGCAATATCGGCACCAACCAGTGCTGTGCCTGCTGTGTCCGCAATACCGAGCGCTGTGGAAGCTCCGGATATTTCAAAGCCTTTACTTGCACCATAATATTTATGTTGAATGCTAACAAAGTTGCCCGAAGCAACTGCTTCTAGGCTTAAAGCATAACGACCTTCTGTACTAATTGGGGTTGAATCAAGACCAAAATTTAATGTACCACTTGATGTGAGGGTCACAGAAAGCTGGCTATCACCACTGGTATTGTCTTTGACTTGAATACGTCCTGATGTATCAATACTTGCCGTAACTTGTTGGTTAAATGCAGACTGTATTGCAGATAATAAATCAGAGATAGTATCTTGATTTTGGTCAAGGATGGTAAAGCTTTGATTGATGGTAACACCAGATCGGTTGGTGCCTGTGATGCTGATGGTTTCACCTGTCACGCCTCCAATATTCGCAAATGTTGTGCCACCAGTGGCTGCCAATGTTGTGCTTGTATCGATTAGAGCTTGATCAAATAAACGTGCTTCGGTCGTAACTTTACTAAATTCGGTGTTGAATTTTGCGATAATATCACTTTGTGTATCACCGGCTAATAAATCAACACTGGCTTGGCGAAGGTTACCTGTTTCGGTCAAGATAACCGTTTGAGAAGCTGCAAGCGGGGTGCCTAGGACATCAACATTACCCGTAGCTACGGCTTTACTTGCCAGAGTGCTGACATTGATGGCATAAGAACCTGACTGGGTGTTTTCACCGGCAACCAAAAACTGCATGCCTGGTGTTGCTGAGGAGCCTTGAGCAACAAATACATCACGGATAGCACTACTATCATTGTTTAAAAAATTGGTAAACAAATCATCGTTAATACTTAATACACCACGTTCATCAGGTTCAATACCAATTTTGACCAATGAGCTGCGATCAGACGCTAAACCAGGAACAGATTTTAACAGGCCTGAAGATAAACTTGATTGTATGGATGTGAGAATCGATTCGCTTGCAAGCACACCATTTTGTTCAGTTTCAGCGTTGACTTTGAATTGATCGTTGATGAATCCATAAACGGCGTTGTAACTGTCTACAAAGGCTTGAACTTTATTGCGTACATCAACGGTATCAACGCCAATAACCATACTTACAGTTGTCGCAGGGTCAGCTTGTTTAAGTGTAAATGTTAATCCAGAAATTGCATCACCAATCGTATTGCTGCTTCGTGTGATGGTTAACCCATCAATGGTGGCAACCGCATCTAAAGGTGGTTGAAGCACCTGAATGGCATTAGTCTGCCCTGTGGCACCAATATTTAGGTTTGCTAAAAACCCTGTCGCATCCAAATCAGCACCTGTAAGCGTGAATCCAGTAGCACCTGTTTCATCTGCAGCTAAAACCAGCCGAAAATCTGAATTGTTAACTTTAACAACGGTTGCGGTCACACCTGTTTCAGCGGTATTGATGCTGTTTGCAATATCTTTAAGCGAGTCAGCAGCACTTACATTGATAGTTGTACCATTAATTTGAAATGAGCCTGTGCTAAAATTAAGTGATGTATTTTCATCGGTAACAATTGTTCCAGTTGCATCTTTAACAGCTGTGCTGGATGAAGAACGAGCGGTTGTTGCTAATTGTTGGACAACAATGGAATGATTGCCAGAAGTTACAGAGTTATCACCTGCAACATCCAATAAAGTCGATGCAGGAACAGCAGCATCACTGCTGTTAAGGCTTGCAGTGTATGAAAAGAAAGTGTCTACGTCACGCATGGCAATGGCCTGCGTTCTAAAACTTCGTAGAGCAGTATTTAATTCGGTATAGGCGGTTTGTTTAGCTGTTTCTGCACCTTGTTTTTTTTCTAATTGGGAAATACCGAATTTTTGCAAACCAAGCAATTCTTCAACGGCTGCGCCTGTGTCAAAACCTGCAACGATACCTGTTAATCCTGTAATCGGAGGCATTAGACTTGTTTATCCAAGAGCAAGCCAATCATTTCTTGCATGGCAAGCTTGTGTTTGATGAAATCTTTGGAAGGTACTTCGCGAATAACTTCGCCACTTGTACTATCAGTGACAAGGACAAATAATTGCCCAAGTTTTTTTTCATAACTGAAACCAATAGATTCATTGATATTCCCTAAATTGCTTGAGACTTCACTAATCGCTTGTTGGACTTCTTTTTCGGAAACTATAGTGCTTGTTTGTTGCGGTTGTGGCTCAATGTTTTGTTGAATAGATGTTTGAATTGCGCCCACATTTGCAGTTGGTGTCACAGTAGTATTTTGAATTGTAGATGAAATAGCCTCCATGACGAACCTCCTTTGTGGTTTAAAACGCTTACAACCCTCCCCAAAACTTAGGTAAAGTGATGGGGAGGGGTTTTAGCGGCAAGCTCTATTATCTAAATAGAGTCATGACGTTTTGCGCAGCCTGATTGGCTTGTGCCAACATAGACGTACTTGCTTGCGTCAAGATTTGATTTTTAGTGAAATCAGCCATCTCAGCAGCCATATCAGCATCACGAATGGATGATACAGAAGCAGTGGTTTGCTCAATAGATGTCGCTAAGTTTGCTTGAATGAATGAGATTTGGTTTTGTGTTGCACCCAAATCTGCACGTTGGTTAACCAACGTATTCAAAGCTGTTTTAGCTGTGTCAATATATGTTTGAGCATTGGCTTGAGACGTCAAGTCACCAGTGATAGCTAGCCCTGTTGTGGTATAGCTCTTACTTAAATCTAGAGATACACGGTTATTGACATCATTGTCAGCACCCACTTGGAAATTGCTTGAAGCACCACCTGTTACAGTGATTGTACCTGCGCCACCAGTAACCAAGTTACTATCAACAGAAAGTGTTAAACCAATATCACCAAAAGCGACATCAGATGTTGCACCAGCCGAAGGTACGGCAACTGTAACTGTTTGCGCTGTGCCGCTAGCATTGGTTAATGTAATATCAATATTAGCACCATTGGTAAGTGTTGCTAATGTAACAGCACCTGCTGCTGCACCATTCGTAGCTACTGTTGTACTAACACCAGTTACAGCTGCACCAAGCGATGCTGTTGACCCCGATGAGCCATCAAGTAAATTTACACCATTGTATTTGGTTGAGCCTGCAATTTTATTTATTGCCGATTCTAGTTTGATACGTTCTGCATCCAGTTTGCCTAGTTCACCAGCATTGTTGGCTGATGATGCTTGCGTGGCTAATGTTTCAAGACGAACCACCATGTTTTGGATTTCATTCACACCCGCATCAGCCATTTTTGTCATGGCTTGTGCTTGTGTTGCATTCAATGAAGCAGCTTTAAGACGTTGTGTTTGAGCGTCTAGTTTTGATGAAACGGCATAACCCGAAGCATCATCTGCTGCATTGTTTACACGAAAACCTGAGCTCAAACGTTCCAACGATTTATCCATCGCTGCGCTATTTGAATTCAAGTGTTTTAGAGCGGTCATTGCCGAGTTGTTGGTTTGGACTGATAGTGCCATAATATTCTCTCCGTAGAATGTTTGTTTTTGATATACGTATTGACATCATGCCCGTGTACGTTTGCTTCCTGCGGTTAAAAAGAAGCGTCCGTGCTTCTTCTCTTGGGTAAACCTATCGCCACAAAAGTGAGCGACTTTAGAAAAACTTTTAGATTTGATTCATGTCATGCTCATGTTGGGTAGATTACGATTGACGCTGACGAATTGGCTATATATGTTAGCCTTCGTTTTGAATAGATGAGGAGAAAAAGATAGATGGCAATCATAAATGTAACAGATGACAGTTTTGATAGTGATGTTTTAAAGGCTTCAGGCGCTGTGCTTGTAGACTTTTGGGCGCCTTGGTGTGGCCCTTGCAAGCAAATTGCACCGTTATTGAAGGAAGTGGCTGCGGAAATGGGTGATAAAATCACCATTGCTAAAATTGACATTGATGACAACCCCAACACACCAGGTAAATATGGTGTGCGTGGTATCCCAACGTTGACTATTTTTAAAGATGGTAATGTGCAAGGCACGAAAGTGGGTGCGGTTAACAAAGGTAAGTTAGTTGATTTTATCAACGAGCATTTGGACTAAGTTTAAAAGCTGAATTTGAATATGCAGATATTAGATGATATGAAAAAGGTAGAGTTTAACTCTGCCTTTTTTGCGTCTAAATTATTGCGTATTTATGTTGGACTGGCAGTTCTTAGTCTGGTTTTGGGTTTATTTTGGAAGACATTTCATCTTCCATCAACAACACCGCAAGGTTTTGGCATAGCTTTCTATCAGCATGTGCTTGGTCACTTGGATGGGCGCTCGTGCCCTGCTTATCCTGTGTGTTCGGCGTATGCCAAACAAGCGATTAAAGAGCATGGTGCGTTGGTAGGTTCGTGGTTGATGATAGATAGGCTGATTCATGAGACGGGTGACTTGAGCCTTGGTCCGTGGATTAACTGGCAGGGTGAGAAAAGGTTGTACGACCCCTTAAAACGAAATGATTTTTGGTTGGAGAAAGAGCATGAACATTAATTTTCATAAAAATAAACAACATGAGCGTGGCTTCACGCTTTTAGAAATTATGGTGGTTCTGGTCATTATTGGTGTGCTTGCTGCTATGGTTGCACCAAGGTTTATTGAGCGTGCGGATGAAGCCAAAGTGGATTCTACCAAAGCACAAATGCAGAGCATTGGACAAGCTATGAAGCTGTATCGTTTACAACATGGCTCATACCCTTCGTCATCCGAGGGTATTAATGCTCTGGTCAGCGCAGGTAAGAGTGGAAAGCGTTACTTAGATAACCTGCCTAAAGATGCTTGGGGCAATGAATTTATTTACTTGTCACCAGGTGTGCATGGTGATTTTGATATTTTGTCATATGGTGCGGATGCCAAGCAAGGTGGCTCTGGCTTTGATGCCGACATTGGTAATTGGGACGAGTAAACACACACTTGAAAGCCAAACGGTTAACTCAAGAGGGCTTTACGTTACTTGAGATTTTACTGGTGATTGTGATGATTGCCGTCACAGCAGCTATGGTTGTACCATCCATTTCAAATATATCGCAGGGTGAAATTAAAGAAGAGAGTAACCGCCTGCGCTTGGTGCTGTCTTATGCCTTAGAAGAAGCGCAACTATCGGGTAACCCCATCCGCTGGCGAGCCACCAAAGATGGTTGGTCATTTGAAACTTATATTGAAGATAGAAAACAGAACCAGCAGAACAACAGCCAAAATAATCAAAACCGATTACCTGACTTAAACAAGAAAATGATGTGGCAAGCTTTGGGTGAACCGCCGTTGGAAGAATATTTATTGCCTCAGGGCATCATCATTACACAAGTGGAACAGGCAGGTGAGTTTTTTGCAGATGCTTTGCTTGAGGATGATATTGGCCTTGATGAGAGAGGTAAAGAGCCAACGATAGGTATGCTTCTTTTGCTTCCTGATGGCACGACCTCGCTAACCAATGTGTCTTTGCAAGATGAAGATGAAAATATATCTGTTTTAGAAGTGCGCCCAGGTCCAGCGGGTATTCGGCTTAAAAAAGAGGGAGAAGGCTAACTTTTTACCAAATGAACAAGCTGCTTTAAAGCAATATCAAAATCATCATTTATGATTTGATGTTGCGCTTCATTGGCATGTTCCATTTCAGCTTGCGCAGCAGCTACACGTTGCTGAATAATTTTATCATCGTCTTGACCACGGTTGGTTAAACGCTCTCTTAATGCTTCAACAGATGGTGGTAGAATGAAAATGCGGATGGCGGGAGGCACTTTTTTTGCCACTTGTGCGGCACCTTGCCAATCAATTTCTAACAATACGTCTTTGCCTTGGTTGAGTAGTGCTTCCACATCGGATTGACGTGTACCGTAATAGTTACCATGCACCAAAGCTGACTCTAAAAATGCACCAGTTTCTTTTTGTCTTTCAAAGTCTTCAACCGTTAAAAAATGATACTCTTTACCATTCTTTTCTCCAGGCCGTGGTGTACGGGTAGTGCAAGAAATGGACAGGTTTAGGTTTGGGCAGGCTTTTAATAGCTCGGTACAAAGGCTTGATTTTCCAGCCCCAGAAGGGCCTGAAATAATGAACAGTTTACCGCTCATGTAGCCTTTCCTGTAAGTTGTGTATATTTAAGTTTGAGTTCATCTTCACTTTCTACGCGATTGGGGTCCTGGGGAATGCAGTCCACAGGGCAAATAGCTACGCACTGTGGTTCATCATAATGACCAACACATTCGGTACATAAGTCTGGATTGATTTCAAAGATTTCGGTGCCTTCAAAAATGGCATCATTGGGGCATTCCGGCTCGCACACAGCGCAGTTGATACAGTCTTCATCAATCAATAAAGCCAAAACATACCTCCCAGTCGACTAGAAAATCAAAAGCATACAAATTAAGCATTGAATCACAAGGTCAGACCTGTTGGACTTGGCTTTTCATGGAGATTGACGTGTATAAAACAACAAAGTTACAAATGACCGCATTCGTTTTGCTCTTGGCTGCCGACCAGCTAAGCAAATGGTGGATTGAGCAGCAGTATCCTTTTTTTAGTATGACGGTTATTGATGGCTTTTTTAATATTGTGAAGGCGCATAATTTTGGTGTGGCGTTCTCTATGTTTGCCGATTGGAATGAAGCATGGCGTACCAATGCATTGTTAGGTGTTACATCTTTGATTGCAGTGGCTGTGGCTGTTTGGTGGTGGAAAGAGCAACAGCGGCAAAATGTGGAATCATGGCTGTTGATGCTGATATTGGTGGGTGCGGCGGGGAATATCCTCGACAGATTTACGTTAGGTTATGTGGTTGATTTTATTGATTGGTATGTGGTTTGGGATGGTCAAGCCTACCATTGGCCTGCGTTTAATGTGGCGGATATGTGTATCTCTATTGCAGTCACATTATTATTGCTACGCAGCTTTTTACATAAAGGGTGAAGCAATCAGCGTATAACGGGCAAGTTTACCTATGCTCACGAGAGCGATAAAATACAATAACGAATAACGCAAGCTTCCTGCAACAAGGCAAAGTGGATCACCCAGAATGGGTAGCCAAGCAAAGAGCAGAGCGGGAGTTCCCCAACGCTGAAAATGTTGTTTGGCACGTTTAATTTTAGTATCAGATATTTGAAACCAACGGTGACTGAATTGAAAACCATATCTACCCATAGCGTAAGTAATAACACTTCCACATACATTGCCTAATGTGGCTATAAAGACTAGCCAATAGTCATTGCTTTCAGGATTTTGTAATTGATAAAGTAATAATGCTTCAGAGCCACCAGGGAAAAGAGTGGACGAAAGCAAAGCCGATGCAAATAATACCCAGTCAAGCTCACTTACCCATAACATTTGCCCATTTAACGGTGGGTTTAATATTTTGCAAGTTTTGTTAGTTGCTTATTTGGGAAACCTGAGCATCCGACCAAGCAATTGCTTCAATATAAATACGTGTGACACACGTGATTTCGATTCGTTTACCACTTAAAGTCCATTTTTCTACATCGCCCCAGTTACCTTGCTCCAATGCTTTACACATGGTTAGCTTTTGTCCCATGCTGGTTGATGAATCTAACAAACCTTCACGTACACCTGTAGGTAGGTGTAAATCTTGCAAAGCTTGTTTCATATCGACATCAAGCAAAGCATCTAGAATGGAAAACATACCCAATAAAAAGTCATCACCCACTTCTTTTTCATTGCGTTGTTCAGCAATTTTCTCAAGAATATATGCGCGAATGAGCGCTGTTTTTAACAGTTCAGATGTTTTGTTTTGTCCTAATGTCGCCAATGCCAACACAGATAACCAACGACGAATATTATTTAACCCTAATAGGGCTAATGCTTGTTCAATAGATTCAATCGTTTGTTTTAAGCCAAATGAGGCTGAGTTTATATATTTCATCAGCCTATAAGATAGTGACACATCATGTTTAATCACATCATGGATATCAGATATAGCTTGTGCCGTCATCACTTGTTGAAGTGCTCTAAGCACAGATAGTTTTGAATCAGCAATTTTACGACCTTGGATAATTTCAGGTTTACTAAAAAAATAGCCTTGTACATAATCAAAGTTTAAGGCTTTAACTTGCTCGAACTGCTCATAAGTCTCAACTTTTTCAGCTAAAATCTTCACAGGGTATTGGCGAAGTATTCTAACTTCTTCTGCAAGATTTTTCACTTGAGGTAAATCAACCTTGATGATGTCAGCAAGTTCAA
>JALUNK010000219.1 GCA_027055255.1 Ghiorsea sp. | reverse complement strand
GGATTAAGCACTCACCCCAAAGTATGTGCTGCTGCACAAACAGCAGTTGAACAACATGGTTTAGGAAGTGGTGCTTCGCGACTGGTTTCGGGTGATGATTCTATGATGCATGAGCTCGAAGCTGAACTTGCAGATTGGAAAGGATTTGAAGCATGTTTACTTGTAGGCTCTGGTATGCTGGCGAATATTGGGTTGTTACAAGCTTTAGCCGATAGGCACACACATATTTTCAGTGATAAACTCAATCATGCATCCTTGGTGGATGGCGCAAGATTGTCGGGCGCAAAAGTATCGCGTTACCCGCATTTGGATACAAATAACTTGGAAACTGCATTGCAAAAAAGCGATGCAAAAAAGAGGTTAATCGTCTCTGATGGTGTGTTTAGCATGGATGGTGATAAAGCTAATGTACAAAGCTTGATGGTTTTGGCGCAAGCCTATGATGCTTTACTGATTATCGATGATGCACACGGTACAGGCACTGTGCGCATGGATGGTAAGGGTATCATTGCAGAAGCTGGGTTAACAGGACATGCACGCTTGATTGAAGTGGGCACATTGGGTAAAACCTTTGGTAGTTATGGTGCATACATTTTAGGTGCAAATGAAGTAGTCGAAGGTTTGAAGCAAAGAATGCGTACTTTAATTTATTCCACAGCGCTACCTTTGTCCGTGATTGCGGCGGCGCAAGCGAGCTTGCATGTTATGCAAACAACTGATGTTGTGCAAAAGCTGCAAAGTAATGTGACATATTTTCTAAACCAGGCTAAAGGTTTACCCTTGATGCCTTCAACAACAGCGATTCAGCCTTTGTTGTTGGGCTCAGATGCTAAAGCTTTATCTGCTGCGCAAGATTTAAAAGAACAAGGTTTTTTTGTGCCTGCCATTCGTCCTCCAACCGTACCCGAAGGTGAAGCGAGGTTACGAATGACGCTATCGGCAGTGCATTCGAAGAAGGATATTGATGATTTGGTGCAAGCGTTGTCTAACCTCGGCTAAAGACCCAAGTTGTCCCATTGGATAGTTGTGCGTTGTAAGTGTAACCATCGACATCAAATGCTTTGATGTCATCGGGTGCGGAAATATTATTTTGAATAATAAAACGGCTCATAAGCCCGCGCGCTTTTTTGGCATAAATACCCACTACTTTGTATACACCACCTTTATTCTCTTTAAAGCTGGGGGTGACAATAGAAGCATGAAGTTGTTTAGGTTGAATCGCTTTGAAATATTCATTGGATGCAAGGTTAATCAATGTGTCATCAGCGTTTAATTCTTGGTTTAGCTGCTGGGTGATACTGTCTCCCCAGAAGTTATACAGATTATTACCCTTGAGATTGGTAAGTCGGGTTCCCATCTCTAGGCGGTAGGGTTGCATTAAATCCAATGGGCGTAACAAACCATAAAGCCCTGATAAAATACGCAAATGGTATTGCGCAAAATCAATATCCGTATCAGATAAACTTGCAGCATCTAAGCCCTGATATACATCACCAGCAAATGAAAACAGGGCTTGCTTGGCATTATCAGGTGTAAATGGCGTATGCCAGCTTTGAAAGCGCTGTGTATTAAGGTCTGCAAGTTTCATGCTTAACTTCATGAGTGCGGCAACTTCAAAGCTATCTTTCTCTTGTAAGATGTTCATTAGCGTTTGTGACTGTTCTAAAAATTGAGGTTGTGTTGCTTCAAAATGAGATAGAGAAAAACCCTCATTTAACTTTTTTGCAGGTGAAATGATTATACGCATATTCCAATACCTCGTGGTGAAAACTTGGCGTAAGCTTAAGTGGTGAAATTCAAAAAGTCTTGGGCTGAGATTGACAAATATTCTACTGTGGTCTATTGCTTAACATATGACGGGTATTGAATTGGGTGAGGGATGACTAAAAAACACAATAATATTGAGGCACGAATGGAAAATATGCGAAAAATAATGAGTGTGTTTACACATGATTTACGTAGTCCACTTTTGAATATTCAAGCCTTGGTACAAGAGCTTGATTTAAGTGTAGGCAAGGGCATGAGTGACGATACTGTGGAGACTCTTGAAATGCTTAAGGAATCTGCCAACCGTATGGATGATATGATTTTGGCAACCAATGAAATTTATCATTGTATGTTTGATGAGCTCGAAGTTGAACCTGTTGATATGCATGACATGTTCCTACGTTGTTTTGCGAGTCTTAAGTTAGCTGAAGAAGCAATTGCTTTGGATTGTTCAGCTATGCCTATGGTGGATGCTGATCCTTTGATGGTTCAACGTATTGTTCTTGAGCTTTTAAGCAACGCAAAAAAAGCGATTGCGACAAATAAGGCTGACAGACCACGAAATATTCGAATTTCAACGATTGTTGAAAATGATATGATTTGGTTTTGTGTAGAAGATTCTGGTCGTGGTTTTGATGAACATGAAATGGGGCGTGTTTTTGAGCCGTTTTTTTCAGGTCAACGTTTTGCATATGGTGCAGGTATGGGGCTAACCAGAGCCAAGGCATTGGTTGAGCATCATGGTGGTCAGATTAGCATTGAGTCTGTTGCAGGACATGCTTTGGTTGGTTTTTCACTGCCAAAAAGTAAAAAGCCCACCCAGTAGAGGGTAGGCTTTAAAGTATAAAAGTGTTGATGTTAACGTTTAAGCTGCATCAATGAAGATAACATTTGGTCAGTTGTGGAAATAGTTTTTGAGTTTGCCTCATACCCACGTTGAACAATAATAAGCTTCACAAATTCACCAGCTAAATCAACATTAGATTGTTCCAACCCATAAGGTGTGATGGAACCCATGCCGCCATTACCAGGTTTTTCTAAAATGGGCGAGCCAGAGGAAATGGTCTCTTGCTGCAAGTTGTTGCCGACATGGTTGAGCACAGCATCATTAGGAAATTTTGCCAAAGCGACTTGATAAAGTGGGCGACGCTGACCATTGGTAAACACACCAAAAATACGGCCTGTTGAATCTGTTTCTAACTTATCAAGGAAGCCTGCGGCATAACCATCACGTGTTATTTGACGGGTCGCAAATGAACCTGCCGTTTGTACTGTACCATTTAAACCGTCACCAATGATAGCTTGTTGGTCGCTCGTTACGGCATCACCAAAGTTAAAATTCACGGTAGAAACAGCTGCACTTTTCCAAGGGAAATTAATGCCTGGGCCAACTTCAGTCAAAAGTTGACCTTGACTACCAAAAGTTAATAGGTTCGCGGATGGTGCAGTGAGAACATTACCTGCAGTTACTTTGGTGCCTGCGGGAATCGTACTTGATGTGACCACGATAGAGCTACCAAGTGCAGCCCCTACAGTTTGACCAGCTGCGATTGCTGTGCCGTTGAGTGTGACGGCTGTATCAAAGGTGGTGTTAGCAGATATTTCAGTGCTTGCGGGTAGGGGTAAAGCAAGCGTTTGATTGGTTACATTGAAATTGGTGGTTGAGCTACCAACAATCACTTGTTCACCCGCTGTGCCACCTACAAGGTCGCCTCCATCCACCCCCGCTTGCCAGCTCCAATTGTTGCTTGCATCTTTAATGTAATACACACTGATGGCATGTTGTTGCCCCAAAGAATCATAAATGTTGGCTTCTGCTTTGTAATGGTAGGTTGCTGCATTATTAGGGTCAAAGGCAACGCCTGCATTAAAGGGTGTAGCATTGGAATCTAGTGTGACACCAACATCAATACCGGTGGTTGCCTGGGCTTGTGATGATAAACCACCAAAAGAAATATTGGTGACATTGCCTGTAGCATCACCTTGTTCATTGGTTGCCCAGCCTTGTACGACAAAACCTTGACCATCAATTAGGCTTGATGATTTATCTAAGAAAAATGAACCAGCACGAGAAAAATAGGTTTGCCCACTAGCGGGATCTTTAAGTGCGAACAGACCCGTACCGTTAATCGCCAAGTCTGTTGCACTGGTTGTATTCTCAATTGAGCCTTGTGCTTGGTTTCTTGTAATCTGACCAATGCGCACACCACTACCCACTTGGTTAGCAATGTTTGAGCGGGTTACCCCGACTGTTTGCGATAGCACATCAGCAAATACTACACTTTGTGATTTAAAGCCGAGTGAGTTGACGTTGGCAATATTATCACCTATGACGCGCACACTTTCACCGAAAGCCTGCAGTCCGCTTGAACCTGTATATAATGCATTGTAAATACCCATAATAATCTCCTATATTTATGTTATTTTTCTTTTATAATCTTACTTCTGAAATATTAGTTAAGCTGGTTGCAATGCCACCGACGACTAGTTCCACACCTGTGGGGCCTAAGCGAACGGCCTCAACAATACCTGAGTGCTGTGGTGTAGCTCGAACGGATTGTCCGTTAGCATCAAAAGCTTGAACATTGATGTTATATTGCCCAGTGCCGACTTTGACCCCTTTATCATCACGTCCATCCCAGTTGAGGGCGACTTCACCGGCCGCTGTTGCGGTGAGTGACATGCTGCGAACAGGTACGCCATTGTTATCCGTAATCGTGATATATACGGTTTCAGCATTACCATCCAAGGTTGCTGAAAAATCAGCGGGTGTGCCTGTGTAGTCAATCTTACTTTCATTGACTTGAACTGTGTGCCCCAAGTAACTGGCTGATGTGGTATCCAAAGTACCTGTTGAACCACCTTGGCTAGCAGCAATTTGTTGCAAGTATTTGTTGGTGTCAATTTGTTGTTCAACCATATTAAACTGTGCTAAATCCGAAGACATTTGCGCCGAGTCTGTTGGGTTGAGAGGGTCTTGGTACTGCATTTGTGCAACCAGCATTTTCAGAAAAACATCCTTACTACCCAAATCTTGTTTTGGGGCTGGGGCGGCTTGCGCGCCTAATGATGGGGCTGTGACTTCTAAAGGCATATGCTTCTCCTATTTTAAGCTAAAATACTTAATCGACCATCTGTTGCGATATTGATGCCGATTTTGTTATCGTCTGCTTGGTCTTCAATGGTTTGGTTTGTCCATGTTGATGTGTTGGTTACTGAGTGGGACGACTGATGTTCTTGATGCTGTTGTTGATTCATTTGCATGGAAAAACTTCCTAAATCTAATCCTTGTTGTGAGAGTGCTAAACGCAGCTGGGGCATATGTTGTTCCAAGGCTTGTCTAGACGTTTGCTGGTCAACGGTAAATGCTACTTGGATATTTTTTGCAGTATCCATTTGAATTTGTACTTGTACTTTTCCTAAATGTGCTGGTTCAAGTTGTAATTCTAAAGTTGTACTTCCATCTTTGGCTGATTTTACAATCTCTAACATGGCATCAGCAGGTGTAAAAGTACGTTGTGATTTGTAAGCAAGTTGAGCCTGAAAGTCAGCACCTTTTAATTTGGTGTCCTGTTTTGATGTATCCATATTAAAACCGTTCAAGTCTTGTTGTTCGGAAGTAAAATCCTGTTGTGATGTATTACTTCCTGCTTCTGTTGTTTTAATTGAACTCGTCGAGGAAACACTTGCCACCCCAACTTGGTCAACACCTTGATTGGGTTGTACTTTTGGATGAGGCGCTTTGATTGATGTTGCAAGTTGGGCATCAATAACGGGGTGGTCTTGCGGCTTTTCAACCTTTGGTTCTGTGATATTAATTTTGGCAGAATTTCTTTCTTTCGCCGTGGGCTCAGATTGAGCCACGTTGGAAGGTTGTGTTGTGCTGGAGACCTGCGATGAATTGATGTGTGATATTGTTTTTTCGGTGATTACTTTATTATCGGTAGCTATATTATTATTTGAGAGCTCGTTTGAGGTCTCTTTGGATGTTGTTTGTATATTTGGTGTGACTTGATTAAAGCTTGTCATCAAATTTGTAGAAGTTTGTTTGCTTGTTGTAAATAATGCCTGTTGCTTTTCAGAGACCTTTTGTTCGGTATTTGGGATGATATTAGGTGTGTATTTTTGTTTAACTGAAGCTTCATTGGTAGATGTGCTTAACTGATGAATACCTTTTGGTATAGGTTGAATGCCACCTTGCTGTTCAATTGAAACTTCATTGCTAGATACGCTTAATTGTTGAATGTCTTTTGCTATGGATTGGGATGCGGTGTTTAGGCGTGCTTGAATTTTATTAGATAGAAGGTGTAGCTGACCTTTATTTTTTGCTTTGCTTAGGTTTTGCATGTCCAAGGGTGGTTGAAGTGAAGCAACCACTTGAATGCCTTGGTCGAGGCTATTTTCAGAGGTTATGTCTTTGTTACTGTTAGCTTCTTTTTTTAAGGAAGTTGTAAGGGTGGTTTTCTTTTTGTTTTGTTGTAATTCAGGGTTTAAAGAGAGCTTAACAGCTTGATTCTTCGTTGCTTCTGAAGAGCTTGTTATTTGTTTTGTGGCTTGATGTTTTGTAGCTTTCTTTTCCGTGCCTTGCCCAAGGGTTGCAAGAAGTTTAGAAAAGAGACTTTGTTTGCCATGACTTTTCTTGCCTTTACCTGTTAGTCCGCCAGTAGCTTCTGTTGATATGCTTTGTGTGTGTATCATAAGCTTATCAAAGCAGAAGCTATGCCAGCATAAAAACCCTTTTATATTAGCATGTTAGGTATATTATTCATAGAATAGGTAGGCATATTATGCCGCATCAGAGGATATATTTTCCCCTGCTACAATTAATTCAACAATATCATGCCTATGATTTTCCCAAGACCTGCGTGAAATAGGGTTTCCAAAGGGGTTAATAATGATTTGATACTGCCTTAGGCAGTGGAAATCGGACTCTCTAGGAAAGAATTTGCGGATAATATTTTGCATAGGGTCCTGCCAGATATAGGCTTGTTTCAAGCGATAGCCAATCCAGATATAACCCTGCTCCAATAAAGATGCATACAAAGCTTCGGGTTCATCGGTAAGGGTTACATCGACTCTTAAAGTGTAGAGCTCCAATGCATCATCATCACCATCTTCAGACATGAAATCATGGATAATATGGCGTAATACACGTTTTATTTGATAGACATCGTCAGTTTCTGCGGTGTACATATGAAAGTTGGTATGGGCGACATATGCACCATAAAATTCATCAGGCACGAGCAAATGTACTTCTGTAGGCAAGCTAAATCTATCCAATTCCTCTTGTAATAGCCTCGCATGGTCTCGGTCATGTAATATAGGGAATATTTTTGGTTGCACGTGCTCACTGCGTGAAATACTTACCATATGTGATAATATGGTTGAGATAACAGTAAAGGGTTTTTGTTTATTGTTTAAAGGGGTCGCTAGCATAATATGTGACGCATTAGTAACATGCTCACGTAATATTTCCATATTACTACCATCCCAAACTTTGATAAGTAAGGATATTTTTCCATTATCAATTTCTGTAGCTAAACGCTGTTGAATATAATTTTGGGTGTCTTTTAATGTGGCTTCATCAAAGCAGTCAAGTATGACGACGTGAATATTCTCATAATCAGGTGTTAAGCGTTGAAGTAATAGAGGCAGACCTTCTACCCAGCCTGTAATCAACAGTCGCATATTGGACTTAGATTGTTGCATGCTTATGTTTGGTGCTTTTTTCAGTGCAGGCACCTTGGTTATTTGTGTTTTGAGTACATAAGCTAATTCACCCTGTAAAGCATTCTCATTTAAGGCAATACCAGCTATACCACTTACTTTTAGGGTTGCATGTTGCTTTAAGCGATACAATGGAATCACTTTGAAGTTCTCATCAACAAGTCCAACCAAGGTTACACCACGCATCAATAGGGCTTGGGCAATTGCAAAAATATCACCTGAATGTTTGTTGCCTTCAGAAGATAAGATATAGTTTTTGTTTTGTTGTTGTAATGCCCCTTGCCAATCGATGACTTGTAGTGATGACTCTTCAGTGCGCTCTGGAATCATTAGCCTATTCATTACTTGGTCAAAGTCACTGTATTGGAGTACATTCTTAAAGGTGTTGGCACGAAAATCTGCAGCAGATAAAATGACTGTGGGTTTGTCATATACCCCTTGGTTATCCCAGCCGACTTGTAGCATATGTTTATGCTCAGCAATGCGTGGGGAATTCATGCCAGGAATAGCGATACTGAGGTTAATATCAGGTTGCATATTACGAATAGCAATAAGGGAATAAAAGCTCTCAGGTAAAGTTTCAGCTTCTCTTTGCTCAGTAGGCAATAGCACTAAAGCCTGTCTAGCTGCAGAGAGGTTGACGCGTTGTAGATCTTGGATATTTTTAGCATCACCATAGCGATAGGTTACCCATTTTTCTTCCAGTAACACTTCAGGTACTTGCTCATCATGATGTAGTAAAACCAATTTAAGGTGAGAAAATGAACGCTCCGCAACCAAACGAAGGTGGGTGATAATATATGGAGCTACGTTGTTCCAGCCAAAGACCACCATATGGCGGGTAATCACCAAACGCTCATTACGAAGTTTTGTCATCAAATCGGATACAATACTTGCCCCGATGCCAATGAAGAAAGCAAAGATGAATACGCCAATGATAACGGCAAAAATTGAATACATTGCAATGGGGCTACTTTCTGGAAAAGTCACTGTGTTGCCAGGATCAGTAAATAAACGGAAGGCAAACCAAATTTTAGGGATCATACCATCATCTTGCTCATCAACGATACCATCTTGTGTGAAATCAAAGCCATGCATGACAAAATTTCCAAAAATGCCACCTGCAATAGAAATCACAGCAAGTACCAATACAATAAGGTTAATCTCTTGCATGAATTGGCCTTCACGCATCACGTCTTTAAGGTTGCGAATAATCACCATCCATGGGCGAAGTAGACGAATCAGGCGCATGCTTCGTAAAGCAGAGCCGTAAGGGATAACAGCCAAAGCTGGCACCATCACAATGGTTGCAAGTGCATCCAGCCACCAAAAGAACCATTCATAGTGTTTTTCTTTTTCTGATTCAAAATTCATGTTTTTCATAATTAGATAACGCAGGACGAGTTCAACGGAGAAGAAAATAATCACCACCCATAGTAGTGTATCTGTGGCAAAGAATGAAATCATAATGACTAAGGATGTAAACATGCCGTATGTGGGGGAGTACATAGCACTTTGTAAATCAAAGTAGCGGAAAATGCGTAAGGTTCTTAATAAGTAGAGTGCTCGGAACATACGAACCATAGCTGCATCTTCGGCTTGGAAAGGAATATCAAAGACAGTGATGAGTAGCGAAGCAATACCGATGATGTCAAGGATTAGGAATAGGGCGTCAATCTTTCGATTTAAGGATTTTCGATAAGGGTTTGTTTTTGTTTTGTAAATAATAATGGCAATGCGAGCAGTGATTTCTATGGTGAAAATGCAAAACAAAACCGTGGCAAGCCAAGGTTTATGTGTGAATGAAAGCGCGACCAAAGCTAGCATTAAAATACCAAACCTTGGGTGCATTAAAATCCACTCAATATGGTAAAATAATAAGGCTTTATCTTTGATAAGGTTAGCTATCTTTTTCATATGTTCGCTCACTTATGGGTCTGATTGAAATTACTATTCAAGAGATAGTCAGCAAAATGAGTGCCAGTTATCATTTATGACTTAAACCCTTGAAAGTTGAAGGGCTACACCGTATGTATAAATCATGTTATTACGTATCTTATTTATTCTTTTTGTTATTATTCCCCTTATTGAGCTTTATGTATTGATTGAAGTTGGAAGTGGTATTGGTGGCTTTGCTACCATTGCACTTTGTTTATTCACTGCTGCTTTAGGTGGCTTAATTATTCGTATTCAAGGGCTGCAAACGTTGATGCAGGCAAGACAAAGTATGTTGAGTGGTCAGCAACAGCAGCTTGCTGAGCATAGTATGCATGGATTAATGTTGGTGATTGCAGGCTTGCTCTTGTTTTTTCCTGGTTTAATTACGGATACTTTAGGTTTTTTGCTTTTAATACCCCAAGTACGAAGACTGTTGATGCCAAAACGTCTGACAATGCATACACAAAATACTCAAGCTAACCCTCAGCAGCAGCGTTATCCTGAAGTTGAAGTGATTGATGTGGAAGTCATTAAAAAAGACTAGGTTCTAAGCAGCAAATAAACCTGTATTCGCAACACTTGACCAATACATTTATAACCACATAATGCGCGCTCGTTTTTGCGCATATTTCAGGCTGGGTAGCTCAAGGAAATGGAGGTTTGATGAAGTCTCAACGAGATAAATTTAACCTTATTCTTCAAGAGGTTGCGAGGTCTGGAAGACAGTGGAATGAAGTTGTTCCATTGGCGAAGGTTGCGGACAAAAGCTTTGCTGATTTGAATGTAAAATCACCTTTGTTTGGTGACATGAACTGGAAAGCACGCTTGGAAGCAGATGATGGTCAGTTTGTTTTAACAGGCTCATGGCAGATGGATGTACCACGGCAATGCGGGCGATGTAATGCTGAGTTTGCCTTAAATATGTCTGGTGATGTTGATGTGACGTATGCTATTGGTCAAAGTAAAAGCGAAGAAGAGCAGGCTGAGCTACAACTTACAGGTGAAGAGCCTGAGATGTTGGAAAATGGTGAGCTTAATGTGTTGGATGTGCTTAGAGAGCATTTCTGGCTAGCGTGGCAGCCTTTGGTGGTTTGTTCGGAAAACTGTAAGGGTTTGTGTTTGCAGTGTGGTATTGATTTGAATCAAGGCAGTTGCGATTGTCATAAAAAAGTCAAAGAGAATGCCTTTGCAGCATTGAAGGATTTTAAGTTTGATGCTTGATTGTGTTTCACCTGTTAGGGTGCGCACAAATAAGTAATAAAAAGTGCGCGAAAGCGTAATGAATTTCGCAGTGATGCGAAGGAGTATGAAATGGCTGTACCAAAAAGAAAAACCAGTGCCTCAAAACGTAATATGCGTCGTGCGCACGATACCATTAAACTTTCAGGCATGAGCGAATGCACAGAATGCGGTGAAATGCACCGTCAGCACTACGCTTGCCAAAGCTGTGGACACTACAAAGGCCGCGAGGTTGTGGCTGCTGCTGAATAAGGTTTATAAACCTTGTCAGAACAAAATATAGCACGCATCCTTTTAGATGGACATGGTGGCGATGGCGCCCCTGATGTTGTCTTGGATGCATTGAAACAAACTATAACTTCGTCTTCAACCAAGGCGAAGTTTGGTGTTTGTGGGCTGGTGGAAATATTGGAGCCAGCTTTAAAAGCAAGAGGTCTTTCTGACCAAGTCGAGATTGTACCCTCTGCAGAATTTATCGAAATGACGGATGCACCAGCGATTGCTGTGCGCCGCAAAAAACAATCGTCTATCCATGTCGGCGCGCGCGCTGTTCGAGATGGTGATTGGGATGCCTTGGTGAGTGCAGGTAACACAGGCGCACTGATGGCAATTTCTAAACTTATTCTTAAAACATTACCTGGCATTGATAGACCAGCGCTCGCTTCTATGATTCCTGCGGTGGATGGCGGAACATTCTTTTTGGACATTGGGGCAAATGTGGATTGTTCATCTGATCATTTGGTGCAACTTGCGGTGATGGGAAGTTGCTATTTGCAAGCTGCTGAAGGTGTGGAAAATCCGCGAGTGGGTTTACTTAATATTGGCACAGAAGAAGGTAAAGGTACGGATGTCATTAAAGTGGCAGCGCCTAGACTTCAAGAATCCAGCTTAAATTTCATTGGCAACGTTGAAGGCACGGACTTGTTTTCAGACCGTGTGGACGTTGTCGTATGTGATGGTTTTGTAGGCAATGTTGCATTGAAAACTATGGAAGGTGTGGCAGATCTTATTCTTGGTACACTGAAAAAAGAATTAACATCGAGTCTTGCGGCTAAAGCAGGTGCGCTTTTATCACGCAAAGCTTTAAAACGTGTGAAAACTGCGCTTAGTCCTAGCGAACATAATGGTGCACCTTTGTTGGGTTTGAATGGCATTGTAGTGAAAAGCCATGGTGGCGCTGATGTGCGGGGTTATGCCTGCGCTATTGAAGTGGCGATTCGTGAAGTGGAAGCGGGTTTGATTGAGCGCACCATTGAAGCCATGAATATCATGGCGGAAGGTCAATGATGCAAACGCATATTATTGGTGTTGGCGGTTACCTTCCTGAACATGTCATGAGCAATGATGACTTGGCAAAGGTTGTGGATACCTCGGATGAATGGATTCGTGAGCGTACGGGCATTACCCAGCGCCATATCATTGCTAAAGATGAATATACCTCTGATTTGGCAACGCGAGCTGGCGCACAGGCGTTAGAGGATGCGGGCTTGAGCATAAATGATATTGATGCGATTGTCGTTGCAACAACTACGCCCGATATGATTTTCCCATCGACTGCAAGTATGGTGCAACACAAGCTTGGCGGTAAAGGTTTCCCAGCATGGGATATTCAAGCGGTTTGTTCGGGTTTTGTGTATGGCCTAGCGCAAGTTGATGGCATGATGCGCGGTGGGATGTTTCAGCGTGTGTTGTTGATTGGTGCAGAATCCATGAGCCGTATTCTTGATTGGCAAGATAGAAATACTTGCGTGTTATTTGGTGATGGAGCTGGTGCAGTGGTGCTTGAATCACGTGATGATGAGGGTGGAATCATTGGTTCTGTCTTGCATTGCGACGGTTCATACCGAGATTTATTGCTTGCAAAACATGCGCACCCTGGCGCTAGCCCTCATAATAATCGGCTAGACTTGAATACAGATGCAGCAGGTGTGGCTGCTGTGGAAATGAAAGGCAATGAAGTCTTTCGATTTGCTGTCACGAAGTTGGGTGAAGTGGTGAAAGAGGTGCTTGAAAAATACGATGTTCAGCAAAGTGAGTTGGATTGGTTGGTGCCACATCAAGCTAATATTCGCATTTTAAATGCCACAGCCAAGAAGCTAGGTTTAAGCACGGAGCAGGTTGCATTAACCGTTGCCAAACATGCCAATACATCGGCGGCATCTGTACCGCTTGCTTTAAATGATATTTATCGAGCGGGTAAAGTGAAGAAAGGGCAAGTCCTTCTTCTTGAAGCATTTGCGGGTGGGTTTGCATGGGGTGCCAACCTAGTCCGCTGGAGCAAATAGCTTTTATGTGGTATTTGTTTGTTCGATGAGCATCGTCGAACATGCTCACTTACAGCAGTAAGCTGCGCGTGTTCTCCTTGTCATCATTCAAAACACACCACCTAAATAGCTATTATATATTTTGATAAACAAATAAGGGGTTTATTTTGAGTTCGAATATCGTATTTTTCTTTCCGGGGCAAGGCTCACAATCCAAAGGTATGTTGGCTGATTTGATTGCTGATGAAACAGTCGTTTCACAAACTTTTCAACAAGCATCCGATGCTTTGGGCTATGATATGGCCGCATTGGTCACCGAAGATGCAGACGGTAAACTGGATCAAACCGAATATACACAACCTGCATTATTAACCGCATCCACTGCATTGCACAGGTTATGGACTTCACGTGGTGGTGCAAAACCAGCACAAGTGGCAGGTCATAGTTTGGGTGAATACTCAGCTTTGGTGGCAGCAGGTGCATTGGACTTTTCAGATGCTGTAAAGTTGGTTGCTTTTCGTGGCCAAGCCATGAGTAAAGCAGTACCTGCTGGCGTAGGTAAAATGGCTGCAATTATTGGGCTTGATGATGATAAAGTGGTTGCGCTTTGTGAGCAGCTTTCAGAAGGTGATTCTAAAGTTTGGGCCGCCAACTTTAATTGCCCCGGCCAATTGGTAGTTGCAGGGCATGCCGCTGCAACAGAACGATTGATGGAAGCAGCCAAAGAAGCAGGTGCGAAACGTGCGCTACCTTTGGCAGTATCAGCACCTTCACACACACCGCTTATGCAAGATGCAGCCGATGCTATGGCTGAGGAATTGTCAGGGATTACAATCAACACGCCAGCTTGCCCAGTATGGAGCAATGCGCGAGCAAAAACTTTGACTGAAGCGGCAGATATTCGGGATGCTTTGGTGGAGCAGTTGATTTCACCTGTGCGTTGGACAGAAACTGTGCAGCAGTTAAGTGGGCAAGGTATCAATCAAGCCATTGAAATGGGGCCAGGTAAAGTATTGGCAGGTTTGGTGCGCCGCATTGATAAAAATATCAGTGTGGCTTCGGTACAAACCAGTGATTTGATGAATAAGGCGTTGGGAGGATAATCATGAGTGAGAAGAAAGTTGCAATGGTGACAGGTGCAAGCCGTGGTATTGGTTTTGCCATTGCCGAAGGTTTTGCTAAAGCAGGTTATAACTTAGCGATTTGTGCAACCCGTGAAGCCACAGTCAATGCATCGGCAGATAAATTGAAAACTTTGGGTGCAGATGTGCTTCCTGTAGTGGTTGATGTGACCGATGGTGCTGCGGTAAAAGCTTTTGTTCAAGATACAGTCAAACATTTTGGTCGCTTGGATGTGTTGGTGAATAATGCAGGTATTACCAAAGATGGTTTAGCCATGCGAATGAAAGAAGCCGATTGGCAAGCAGTGATTGATACTAACTTATCATCGGTATTTCATGCTTCACAAGCTGTACTTAAACCTATGATGAAAGCGCGTAGTGGGCGTATTATTAATATATCATCAGTTGTTGCATCTATGGGCAATCCTGGCCAACTTAATTATTGTGCTTCCAAAGGTGGTATTGATGCCATGACCCGTTCACTGGCGCATGAGGTAGGCTCGCGTAATATTACAGTCAATGCGATTGCACCGGGTTTTATTGCTACAGCCATGACTGATGAGTTGGGTGATGATGCTAAGCAATCATTAGAGACGCGTATCCCCTTGGGTAGATTAGGTTCGCCAGAAGATATTGCTGCTATGGCATTATTTTTGGCTGGTGATGGTGCGGCTTATATCACGGGTCAAGTGATGCATGTGAATGGTGGCATGTATATGTAATTTCTTTTCCTTTATGACTAGAGAAATCATTTTCGTCTGCTATATTAGGAAAAAAGTAAGGGTTGAACTTGCCAAATGTGAAATCTCACGTTAGAAGGCGGTTCTTATTTCAACTGGGAGGACAAATATGTCTGCAGAAATTGAAGCAAAAATTATTAAAATCGTCGCTGATCAACTTAATGTTGATGAAAGCGAAATCAACTCTGATTCATCTTTCGTAGATGATTTGGGTGCAGATTCACTGGACACTGTTGAGCTAGTGATGGCATTTGAAGAAGAGTTTGGCGTAGAAATTCCAGACGAAGATGCTGAAGGCATCCAAAGCGTTCAAAACGCTATCGATTACGTCGCTGCTAAATCAGACTGATTTAGGGTTATACTCAAATGACTAAACGCGTTGTAGTAACTGGCGTGGGTCTTGTGACCCCGTTAGGTACGGGTACTGATAAATCTTGGAATAACCTTATTGCTGGTAAGTCTGGCATTGATACGATTTCGCATTTCGATGCGGTGGGTATTGGTATGGCTTGCACCATTGCAGGTGAGGTTAATGATTTTGATGTTGGCGAGTTTATCAACCGCAAAGATGCGCGTAAGATGGATACCTTTATCCATTTTGGTGTTGCAGCCGCAGATATGGCACTCAAACAATCAGGACTTGAAATCACGGATGAAAATGCGAAACGCGTTGGCGTAGTGATTGGTTCTGGTATTGGTGGTATGCCTGCGATTGAAAAAACCATGCGTGCTTATGAAAAAGGCGGGGCTAGGAAAATTTCACCATTTTTCATTCCTATGACTATCATTAATATGGTTTCAGGTTGGGTGTCTATGCTTACGGGTGCTAAAGGCCCAAATACAGCAACAGTAACCGCATGTGCTACAGGAACTCACGCTATTGGTGATGCATTTGAAATCATTGCAAGAGGTGATGCTGATGCCATGATTGCTGGTGGTGCAGAGGCTTGTGTATGCGAGCTTGCCGTTGGTGGTTTTGCCGCAGCTAGAGCATTATCGACGCGTAATGATAATCCACAAGCGGCATCTCGCCCTTGGGATAAAGACCGTGATGGTTTTATTATGGGTGAAGGTGCAGGTGTTCTTGTGCTTGAGTCTTTAGAGTCTGCACAAAATCGTGGTGCTGAAATCTTAGCTGAAGTGGTGGGTTATGGTATGTCAGGTGATGCTTATCATATGACTTCACCTGCTCCAGAAGGCGAAGGTGGCGGACGTTGCATGAAAGCAGCTTTGGATGGTGCTAAGCTTAACCCTGAAGATGTTGATTATATCAATGCACATGGTACATCAACACCTATGGGTGACTTGTGTGAAACTCAAGGCATTAAAAATACATTTGGTGATCATGCTAGCAAATTGATGGTATCATCATCGAAATCAATGACAGGTCATTTGCTGGGTGCAGCAGGTGGTATTGAAGCAGCATTTTCTGTGCTCGCTGTACACAACGGTGTTGTGCCGCCAACGATTAACTTGGAAAACCCAAGTGAAGGCTGTGATTTGGATTATGTACCCAATACAGCACGCGAAGTTAATATTGATGTGGCAATTTCCAATTCGTTTGGATTTGGCGGTACCAACGCATCAGTGATTGTGCGTAAGTTCAAGTAAGTCCCATCCAAACAGACGCAATTCAAGAAGATACAACTCAAAAAGATAAAAACGGGAAATTATTTACCCGTATTCTGGCTTCAAAAGCAGACCATGCTTTCTCTTTTTTTTCAGTAAACAAACACCTTTGCCAAGCTTTTTTGGAAGATTCCAAAGGCTCAGGTAAGCATTTTATCGTCTCCAAAGCAGGGCAATCCACAGCGCTTGAAAATATTCAAGACCAGGGTTCTTTTTTTGATGTTTGGCATCATGAATTGCAATTTGAACGTGTTAACTTTCCTAGCTTACAATCTATTTTTTATTTGGCTTATGAAGCGGGTGTATTGTTTGAAGCTTTGCCCAAGCCAAAGTCAGAGCAAGATGACCCTTTGATTTGGCGACACCAGCCTGAATGGTGTTTATGTTTTGATGCAGAGCAAGGGAAGGTATATTTATCATCCACTCAATCCGAAGATAACCTCGACATGCTTGAAGCTTTGTTGCAGGTAGCTAAGAACCCATCGACTCAAGCTGTTTCCATTGCGGCTGCTCAAGAAGTTCCGTTTGATTATAAACAAGCTGTGGAACGAGTGAAATCCTATATTAAGGCTGGTGATATTTTCCAAGCCAATATCGCACGGTTTTGGGCGGCTGATTTCGCCAAGGATGATTTATTGACATTATATACCAAGCTTAGAGAAGTAAATCCCGCACCTTTTTCATGTTTTGTTGAAGCAGGTGATTTATCTATTGTTTCAGCTTCCCCAGAACGTTTGTTTTCTATTAGTACAGAAAGTGAAGTGTCGGCAAGGCCGATTGCAGGCACACGAAAGCGTAGCGATGGTGAAGCTGATGATGTTTTGATGGATGAGCTTCTTTTATCCGAGAAAGAACGCGCTGAACATATTATGCTTGTGGACTTGGAACGCAATGACTTGGGTAGGGTGTGTGTGCCAGGAAGCATTCATGTGGATGAATGTATGGTGATTGAAAAGTATGCCACGGTGCAACATATTGTATCCAATGTTTGTGGCCAGTTGGACGAAAAGCATGATATGTTAGATGTATTGGCGGCAAAGTTTCCCGGTGGTACGATAACAGGTTGTCCCAAGGTTCGTTGTATGGAAATCATTCATGAACTAGAGCCGCAAGCGAGAGGGGCTTACACAGGTGGTGTGGGTTATATGGCTTGGGATGGTTCAGTGGACATGAATATTCTCATTCGCACTTTCTGGCATGAGCAAGGCAAGCTACATTGGGCTGCAGGTGCAGGTATTGTGGCGGACTCCGTACCTGCGTTTGAAGAAGTAGAAACAGAACATAAAGTTGAAGGTTTATTGCGAGCGATACGATGATAAAACAAGTGGTGGTCACGGATGCATGGTTTGAACATGATGGTGTTACCTTGTTGAACCCTGCACTTAAAACTTATGAGACTGCATTTTTGAGTATGAAACAAAGTTGGGACAGTGGACAAAATCATACACCACTTTCTTATTATGCTTCATTGGCAGGGTTAACACCTACAGCTTTGGTGGCAGGTTTATCGGATAAACTTCCTAAGGATGTTAAGCAGCTGTGGCTAGCTTCCCCTTACCATGCGCGGTTAACACGCGCTTCTTTACGCGTCATGCCTGAGTCCATGCTGGATTGGACAAATATGCAGGCTAAACAAGTCTGTGATGCACTCAACCCCTTATTAAAAGATGATGGTTTAGAGCTGGTGCAAGAGGGCGAACTTTTATTGCTATTGTCCAAGCGTGTTTGGGATATTCAACCTCACTCATTCGCTAATATTGCGGGGCAGTCTTTGCCTGATAGGCATATGCAAGGCTCTGATGCGGGTGTGTGGGCGCGTTTGCTCTCCGAAGTACAAATGACATTGCATCAGGCGGGTATCACCACGGAATGTGGCTTGGATATTCAAGGGCTGTGGTTTTGGGGTGAGGCAGGGCAGACAGCAAACCTTAGCCAAGTAAATTTACCCAATGTAGCGAGTCAGAATATATATTTGAATACAGTGCTCAAACGATTAGGTAAACAACAAGGTGCTGAACTGATTGTTTCTGATGCGGAAAGTTTACCTATGCTGCTGCCCACGGTACTACCTGAGCAGTGGTTGCTGTTAGGAGCAGGTAAAAGTGTGCGCTTAAAAAACAACATGCTAACATCCGCCTTGGCTAAATTAAGCAAACCCCAATGGAAAGGAATATAAAGATTTCATGAGTTATTCAGCAGGTAAAAACTTTGCATCAGAAGGTCAGTCCAAAGTTGGTGTACTTTTGGTCAATCTAGGCACGCCTGATGCACCCACACCCGCTGCTTTAAGAAGTTATCTCAAACAGTTCTTGGGTGACCCGCGCGTAGTGGAAGCCAATCGTTTGATTTGGTGGTTTGCGCTTAATTTGGTGATTCTTAATATTCGCCCTAAGAAATCAGCACATGCCTATGAAACCGTGTGGACAGATGAAGGCTCACCTTTGATGGTGTATAGTGTGAAACAACAACAAGCATTGCAGAACAAGTTTTCAGAGAAAAATGTGCTTGTTGAACTGGCGATGACCTATGGCAACCCAAATATTCCACAAGCTTTGCAAAATTTGCGCGCTCAAGGTTGCAATCGTGTGTTTATCCTTCCGCTGTATCCTCAGTACTCGGGTAGTACGACTGCGGCTGTGACTGACCAAGTGTTTAAGGAGCTGAAATCATGGCGGCGTGTCCCTGATGTGCGTGTGCTTTCCGCTTATCATAATGAGCCAAGCTATATTGAGGCGTTGGCAAACTCGGTGCGCGAGCATTGGGATAAACATGGTAAAGCAGAAAAGTTGATGTTGTCGTTCCATGGTATTCCTAAACGTTATGTGAATAATGGTGACCCATACCAATTGCATTGTGAAGAAACAGCTAAACTATTGGCACAAGCTTTAGAGCTTGGTGATGATGAGTGGATGCTGACCTTTCAATCCATCTTTGGCAGAGAAGAATGGTTGCAACCTTATACTGCAAGTCAGCTTAAAGCTTGGGGTGCAGAAGGCATCAAAGATGTGGATGTCATTTGCCCAGGATTTGCAGCAGATTGCTTAGAAACCTTAGAAGAAATTGCAGTGGAGAATAAAGGTTACTTTATCGAAGCAGGCGGCAAAGACCTACGCTATATCCCCGCACTTAATGATAGAGATGACCACATCCAAACGCTGGCAGGTTTGATTCAACGCGAATGTGTAGGTTGGTTATAAGTTATCTGTTTGATAGGTTTTACTAACCTGTGATGCAACTCACGAATAAAAAATAAGGCTTGACATTTCGAGGGGGGGGCGTTCTATGTTCCTCATTTTGGTTTGAGGGAGCTGGCGATGTTAAGATTTTTATCCGTTACTATTCTACTATCTTTTTTAATGGCAGCACCTGCACTTGCAAAGGATGAAGAGAAAGGTTTTTTTTCAAATGCTTGGCAGAACGTGCAAAGCTATTTTTCTGATGATAAAAAAGACAATGACAGTAAAAGTGCAGGTGATGCTAGTGAGGAAGATGATAACAGCGCAGAAGAGGCAGGAAGTGATGATGAATCAGAAGATAATCAAGGTAGTGACAGTGAGGTAGACACAGGCAACACAGGTAACACAGGTAACACAGGTAACACAGGTAACACAGGTAACACAGGTAACACAGGTAACACAGGTAACACAGGTAACACAGGTAACACAGGTAACACAGGTAACACAGGTAACACAGGT
>JALUNK010000218.1 GCA_027055255.1 Ghiorsea sp. | reverse complement strand
GTAGGCATAAGCTTGCCTATGCGAGCGCCCCACTCGCCCACGAATTTGATGCAGTTGAGATAAACCCAGCATATCCGCGCGTTCTACAATCAGCGTGTTCGCATTGGCAACATCCAAACCCGATTCCACAATGGTGGTGCACACCAAGATATGCAATCGCCCTTCATAAAAATCCATCATTTGTTTATCCAGCTCGGCAGGCGACATTTGACCGTGGGCAATGCCCACTTGCGCTTCTGGAATATCCTCTCGCAACCTATCAGCAATGCGACCAATGCTTTTCACATGGTTATGCAGATAATACACCTGCCCACCGCGATACAATTCACGGCGAATCGCCTCATTGGTCAAATGTACATCATATTGGCAAACCATGGTGCGGATAGGCTCGCGTTCAGCAGGTGGTGTGCTGATGATAGAGACGGAACGCAAGCCAGAAAGGGTTTGATGCAAGGTGCGCGGGATGGGTGTGGCGGTAAGCGTTAGCAAAGCAACCGTAGCATGCAGTTTTTTAAGCTGCTCTTTATGTTTTACACCAAAGCGCTGCTCCTCATCTACAATCACCATACCCAAATCAGCAAAGTCTGATTGGCAGGATAATAAACGATGCGTACCCACCACAATACGAATATCACCACTTTTTAAACCACCAATAATACCATCGCTCTCTTTCTTGCCCTGCAAACGTGATAAAAGTGCAACCTTTAGCCCCAAGCCTGAAAACCTATCACTAAATGCGGCGGCATGTTGCGTTGCTAGCACCGTGGTAGGCGCTAAAATAGCCACTTGTTGCCCAGCTCTCGCCACAGCAAATGCCGCGCGCATGGCGACTTCCGTTTTACCAAAGCCTACATCCCCACAAATCACACGGTCAATGGGTGCAGATTTGCTCAAATCATCCAATACCGCATCAATAGCTTGAAGCTGCTCATCGGTTTCTTCAAAAGGGAAACGAGCGAAAAAGGCATCATAATCGTCTTGAAAATCGGAAATATGAATAGGTCTGCGTTTGGCTTGGGCTCTGGCTGCATCAATGGCAATCAGTTCGTTCGCCATCGCCAATAAATCATGCTTCACCCGCTCCCTAGTTCGCTTCCATTTTTCTGAGCCTAATTTGTTCAGCGGCGGGTTATCATCGCCTGTGTATCTATGCAGCCTGTCCAACTCTTCTACAGGCAAATAAATGCTGGTATCGCCTGCATATTCAATGTGCAAGAAATCAGAAGATAATCCTTCATCTTCCATGGCTACCAAACCTTTGTAGCGACCTACGCCATGGTCTTCATGCACCACAGGGTCATCCATTTTAAGCTCTTGCAAGGAGCTGAATAAATCAGCGCGAATGGTGACTGAACTTTTACGGCGGCGCGGCAAACGTTGCCCCAACAATTCCTGACCCGTTAAAACGATTTTCTTTTCATCATCCAGCACAAAGCCTGATTCAAGATAACCAAGGCAAACCACCACTTTCTTGGCTTTCCAATCATGCAAACCTGAAACATCATAAATATTTTTTGATAGTGATGCGCATACATCCAACATCCGTGCTTGCTGACCCATACTGTGCGCCACCAGCATCAACTTCCAATCATCATCCAGCTTGGACTTCAACCAATCCAGCATCGCTTGCGTAGGTTTTGGCGATGATTGCCAACGTGTGATGCTGGGCGCAGCTTGGATATGCGCTTCGGTTTCCAAGTGTTGCACTTTTGTGTTGGTCTCTAAGGCATAAAGCTCTTGCGGAGCAATCGATGGCTCGCCATTCATGTGCACCATTTCATATTGACCACGCACTTGCTCGGCAAAGCTTTCCCGCTTCGTTTCCAAGCTATCCACACTATAAATTTGGGCAGACTTGGGCAGGTAATCAGGCAATCGCGCGGTCTCGGCATAGGTCAGCGGCAATAAAGCTTCAATGCCCGGATGCAGCCGCCCTTTTTGCACAGATGAAAGCATGGGATGGGTTCTGTGTTGCGGGAAACGTGCTCTAAAGGCTGCGGTAAAGGTGTCTATACCTTGTCCATCCAATATCACTTCGCGTACAGGCACTGAGGTAAAGCTATCCAAGCTTTCACCTGAGCGTTGGGTTTCAGGGTCGAAATAACGGATGGATTCAATCTCATCGCCAAACAAATCAATGCGCAAAGGTTTGGCTTCGGTCGCTGGCCAAATGTCTAAAAGACCGCCACGCGCCGCAAATTCGCCTTGCACCAATACCCGCTCCGCACTTTGCATCCCCGATTCCGCCAATTGCGTGGTTAATTTCGCCATGTCCAAGTCTTGCCCGACTTGAAGCTGCCACACATGCGAAGCCACCACATGCTGCGGCGCAATTCTATGCAGCCATGCAGGAAGTGATGTAATCAATAGGCCTTGGGGCTTGGGGTCGTGCAGCAATCGCCCTAGTGTGGCAAAGCGTTCGCCCACAATGCCATGATGCGGGCTGACCCTATCATACGGCAGCACTTCCCAAGCAGGAAAGCGCCATAATAATTCAGGTTTATCTTGCAGGAAAAAGGATAACTCTTCGGCTAAAATCCGATATGAACGCACATCAGGGCAAATCCAAACATGCAAACGGCTGCTCTTTTTCGCGCGCTTGGCTAAATCATAAGCCAAGCCGATTTGTGAAAGATTAGCTGTGGTTATTGAGGCGGTGGTCTCAGGCGCTTGCGACATCTTTAGTCGTCTGAACCTTCTTCTTTCAAAGCAAACTGGGCTTCAGCCACCAAGCTTTCCAGCTCAAGCAATGCATCAGCACTACTGTTCATAATCAAATTTTCCAAGCCTTGCGGCACAAGCGCTGGCTCATCCAACTCACCACGCCAATACACAATCAAACCATTTAAAAATGCTTCAAGCTGTGCATCACTCATCTTTTCATAGTTTTTGTTCTTTGAACCTGCCGATAAAGCTTTGATAGCACTGCTACTCAAGCTTAAACCTCCCAACTCAAAAATTTCTTTGATTTCAAACTGCTTTAAACCATTGGCAATGGTCACTTTCTTAAACATCACATTATTATTCATGTGCCAAAGCTAACAGGCTTACAACCACTTAAAAGAAGAAGTATGATTACTTATCCGCGATTAAAAACTTTGTCAGTAAAAGTGCCGCTGGCAATAAATGCCAAAACAAATCAAAAATATCCAAGGGTTTGGTCAGTGTGCCTTGGCTTAACATCCGAAATTTTTCTACCAAATGCGGCTCTGGCGAAAAAGGTGCTAATGCCATAAAAATAGTTGCCGCAATCAAAAGCGGATATGGAATGTCTCGAATAAAATCAAGCATGGTTCACCTCTTTCTTTTCTAATATATAACCCAACTCAAAGCGGGGAGAAACCCTGCCTTGGCCTCGCGTAATCATCAATGGTGGCTGCGCTTGCCAAATCCATTTATCACTTGAAAATAATGCTTTCATGTCCATGAAATCACAGTGAAACGGTGGGCCACCTGCATCGCCTGTCTGCATCATATTTAACAGCAGTTTACCTGATGGTTTTAGCCAATCATAAACAACATCGGCATAAGCTTGACGCTGGCTAGGGTCGATTGCACATAAGCAAGTCTGCTCATACACCACATCAAAAGCTTGGGGCTTGTCGTAGGCAAAAATATCCACACATGCCGTTTCAGCCTGCGCACCTTTTTCTTTTAATACCTTCTGCAAATGAGCAATAGCAGAAGGTGCTAAATCCAAGGCTGTCACATCAAATCCCCGCTTAGCTAATTCAACCACTTCATAACCACGCCCACAACCTGGAATAAGCACAGATTTCACACCCTCAAACACACCTGCTTCTAAATACTGATGTAAGGCAGGGCTAACTTCGCCTCTATCCCAACCTGTATCCCCTTCTTGATACAATGCTTCCCAATCTGGCATGACTAACTCCTGTTCCAAAACTTCGGTATAAATGCACCCACTTGCTGCTGATAGTTCGCATAATCAGGGTGCGCTTGCAACATTCTTCGCTCTTCCAACTTCGAACCCACGATAAAGTATAGGCTGACAATGAATGCAAAATGAAGCCCATTCCAACTTTGCTCAGGGTTTGCCAGCAAGATTAACATGATGCCTGAATACATGGGATGGCGAATATATTTGTAAATCCCCAACACAATAAATGAATCCACCTGCTTTTCAGCCTTTTTCAAACCTAAAAACACAGCACCATCAATTGGCAGCAGTGCCAGCAAGAAAATAACAAGCCCAACCCACTGCAATGCGTACAAAACATACCTGAGCAATCCTTGGGCATGATAAAGTGGCTGGTCGGGCAAGACATGGATAAGTGCTAACCAAATGATGGTCGTTATAACGCCCAATACCGAGTACAACAGTCGATAGCCCTGCTCTGACATACCCAAACCATAAAAACGCTGCTTTACAGCATTCATCGCCATGAAACTATGCAATAAAGCAAAGCCAAAGGTATATAACCAAATTAGTATAGCACTGTTCATCATCACCCTTCAAAAAAATAGGCAGGATAAACCTGCCTATACATTTCAACTGTACTTATCATGCCAAGGTAACATTTACCTTGGGAGCCTTGCCCAAAGTAGCGTGAATCAAACAGCTGCTTGCTGCTCGCTCCACTGCCTTGCGACGTTTGTCTGGCACATTGGGTAAACTTACATTCACCTCAAAACCATCCATATATCTCGGATGCCCTTCTTCAACATGCCAGTCGCAAGATACTTCCAGGCCTGTGGCATCAATTTTTGCCTGCTCACAGTATCTAGCCACATAAAATCCAATGCAGCCAGCGAGTGAACTTGCCAAAACTTCTGGTGGTGTCATACCTAAGTCTTCTCCGCCATTATCTTTAGGCTGGTCAATCGTGATGCTATGTGAACGGCAGGCAACCGAAAAACGACTGCCTCCTTCATATTTTGCTTTTAAACGTGCCATTATTCCTCACTTTTTTAGCCGGGTTATTCCCATACATTTCAAGAATATTCTTTCAGAAGATGATTCAGAGTAACCTGATTTCATTTTGCACATAAAGTACTTTTCTGAACCAGCTTTAGCAACATGTACTCATTGGTACTGGCTTTGCTACCACTCGCAAAATAGCTACAATAAGTGGCTACATCCTAACCAAAATTATTAAGCTAAAATTTCTCTACTGAGAATAATCAAACCCATCACCAACACAAAGTAACCAAACGCAGGTTTTAATTTATTGCTATCCAGAGTGCGGCATAATTTGCCACCCACAAAAACACCAATAATCGATAATCCAAGCACCTCAAACAACAGCACCCAATCCACAACCAAACCCGCTTGAAGATCGCCAACAAATCCCAGTAGTGATTTAAACGCAATAATCATCAGCGATGTACCCACGGCTTGCTTCATATGAAGACCTGCAAAAAGAACAAGGGCTGGGATAATTAAAAAACCTCCCCCTGCTCCCACAAAACCTGTGACACCACCAACCAGCAAACCTTCAGCAGCAATCAATGGTAAATTCAAGGGCTTTTTTTCTTCACTTTCTTTGATCTTGGATGGTTTAATCATCGCATACGCAGCCATCATCATCACCAGCGAGAAGACCACTAGAATCAAAGTATCTTTACTCAAATCCCAGCTGCCTATTTGAGCAATATGCTCAGGAAGCGCAGGCATAAGAAAAAGACGCACACTGTATACAGCAATAAATGCAGGAATCGCAAAAATAAAACCTATCTTAAATTGTATCAGCCCTTGTTTGTAATAAGTGTACATACCAAACAACGCTGTCACACCCACGATAAACAAGGAATATGCGGTTGCTTCAGCCGCACCCACACCCATCAAAAAGACAAGAATAGGCA
>JALUNK010000217.1 GCA_027055255.1 Ghiorsea sp. | reverse complement strand
GCCAAGCACCGTAGGCTGAATATAGCGCCAAAACCTAGTGTAGCTTAACCCCAGCGCAGGTTCATTCTTTAATTGATTATCCCAGCCTTGTGGCCTGGGGCTTCCAATCATTTTGTGCACGCCCGTTTGTGTTTGTTCGCCAAGAGCTGCAGGCCCCACCACACCCAATGTCACTTCAAATTGATTACCATATGTAAAACTATCACTATGATAAATTTGGGATAAAACGGAGGCACCGAAATATAAATAACCTGCATAAGGTCTATCATTCAGTTGCAAGTTTGGGTCTGAAATATCATCAGGGGTAAACATCTTTTGACCCAATGTATATTTCACAAGGTTTAACTCATCACCCTCTTTATAAAATGGTGTGAGCCTTGAAATGAATGCCAATGGCTTTGGCGCATCCTCTTTAATCAATAGGGAAAACTGAACCCCATTGGTGTAATACCTATCTCTATTGTTTGGCGTAATTAAGTCATTTTCATATTGTGCGCTAAAAAAGCGTTCGCTCTCAGCTAAAACACCTGTCGGTAGCAATAAAAACAATAAAATATAAATAAATTTCACAAACATATTCCCTTTATAGCACCGACCTTTCCTTAAAGTTTAGATACTTGAGCGATAAAGGGTTTCTCCACATGTTTTACACACATGAACATTGAGTATTGTTTTAGGTGTTTTACCTACCTGTTTGAGGAAAATATTATTCCCTCCACAATGTAAACAACTTACTTTTCTATCTTTAATACACTCTGGGTTGTCTTCCTTATACTCAAGAAATGTTGGGATATTTGCATATTTATTCTTAGCTCCTCTAAACATGCGAAAAAAAAGATACACAACCGCAACAATAAAAAGCAAAGGCAGTATGCTAGCCACTATGCCTCCAACACCCTGCGCACTGCATCTTCAGTAGCATCAATCGTAATCGGTGTTGCAATATCTTGCATAGCGGTATCAGGGTCTTTCAAGCCATTACCTGTCAATGTACAGACAATCTTGTCACCTGCTTTAAAGTAACCAGTGTTGTTGAGTTTGATAATACCCGCAACCGATGCAGCAGATGCAGGTTCGCAAAATACACCTTCAAGGCTTGCCAACATATCATAAGCTTGAAGGATTTCTTTATCTGTCACCGCATCAATCACGCCACCTGATTCATCACGCGCAGCTTCAGCTTGTTGCCATGATGCAGGTTTACCAATACGAATCGCAGTGGCAATCGTTTCTGGATTTTCAACAGGTGCACCGTTCACGATGGGTGCAGCGCCTGCAGCTTGGAAACCAAGCATTTTAGGTAATGTTTTAGAAATTCTATGTTCTTTGTATTCCTTATAACCTTTCCAATATGCCGTGATATTGCCTGCATTACCTACGGGAAGCGCATGGAAATCAGGCGCAAAACCAAGCTCATCAATAATTTCAAATGCACCTGTTTTCTGACCTTCAATGCGATAAGGATTCACCGAGTTGACCAAAGAAATCGAACCATCAGCAGAAATATCGCGCACGATTTGCAAAGCATCATCAAAATTGCCTTTAATTTGAATCACTTTTGCACCATAACGCATACCTTGGCTCATTTTACCCAAAGCAATCTTGCCATCAGGGATAAGCACATAGGCTTCCATACCTGAATTGGCAGCATACGCTGCTGCAGATGCCGAAGTATTACCCGTAGATGCGCAAATAATTTTTCGTGAGCCTGCATTGTAAGCTTGGGTGACTGCCATGGTCATGCCACGGTCTTTGAATGAACCTGTGGGGTTCAAACCTTCAAATTTGAGGAAAATTTGTAATTCAGGATTGATTGCATTGCGCAAATTGTGCGACTCATGAAGCGGTGTATTGCCTTCATAAAGCGTAATAATGGCATCGTCCTTGGCAATCGGTAAAAACGCACGGTAACGGTCGATGATTCCTTGATAATGTGGCATGAAATAATCCTTAAACCTTCAATCAGTATTCGGCAATTATGCTATGAATTCGAGCCACGGCAAGCTTTGCCGTGATTATGCTTTGGGATAGCCGATTTGTTGGCTATCTTGCACATTTCGGCTGGGGGAAAAATCTTCCATCTTTAAAGTAGGTTGCACGCCTAACATCCAATCTGCCATAAGCTTGGCTGTTATCGGTGCAAGGGCAACGCCATTTCGATAATGCCCTGTCGCCACCCATAAACCGGGCTTAGATTCAACTTCGCCCAAAAAGGGTAACCCATCAGCGCTACCCGGGCGAAAGCCCATCCATTGATGCTCCACCTCTGCACCTTCCAATCCCGGCATAAGCCTTTGCGTTGCAGCCATCAGTTCGTTGAACACTTCTTCAGTGTTTCCCCGCTCAAAACCAACATTTTCCATACTTGCACCCACAAGAATCCGACCATCACGTCTAGGCACAAAATAGGCATCATCATGTTTGATAATATGCTTTAAAGTGTTTGGTTTGGTTTTGAGCAACACAATTTGCCCTTTCACAGGCTGAACTTCTAACACAAATCCACTTTGCGCAGCCAATGTTTGGCTCCAGCTTCCTGCTGCCAAAAGCACAGCATCTGCATCATATGTTTTCCCTGCAGCCGTTAGCACACCGATTATCTGACCTTGTTTATCTTCTAATAGCTTCACCACTTCGCTATTTTCAATGATAGGCACATCTAACTTCTGCAAATACAGCAATACTGCCGTTAATAGCTCGGGGTTACGCACTTGATACACATCAGGCCAAAGTAAGGCTTCAGCGACATTGGACGACAATGTCGGCTCAACCGCTAGAGCTTGCTCAGGGTTCAAACGCTGCATATCCCAACCAAACTTTTCAGACCACCTTGTAGCTGCGGCTTGGTGGTGCACTTTATCTTCTGCAAAACATGGGATAAGCAGCCCGCTTTGAATGCGCTGAATATCATGCCCCGTTTCCACATCCAGTTCACGTTGTAAATCAGGGTATAAATCAAGGCTAGCATTCACCAACTCACTAAAACTATCAGGGTAAAGCCAAGGGTGAATGGGGCATAAAATGCCTGCACCAGCCCAAGATGCTTCGCTCGCCACTTTACCCTTTTCCAATATGGTCACATCCACACCTTGCTGCTGAAGGCGTAAAGCGGTGAGTAGCCCTATGATACCTGCACCAATCACAATCACTTTCATGACTTAACCCTGCAGACCTGAAAACGTTTGCGCTGAAACATCTTGAGCTGAAAACTCAGGGTAACTGGCATCTGTAAAGTATAAACCGTGAGCAGGTGCTGTTTGCGCTGCTGCACATCGGTTCTTTCCTTCTAATAATGCTGTTACATATTCAGGCTGCCAGCGCCCCTCACCAACAGCCACCAATGTGCCTACGATGTTTCGTACCATATGATATAAAAATGCATCTGCAGCCACATCCACTGTAATGACATGCCCATCTTGTTTGACATCCAAAACCTTAACCACCCTTTCTGCCGTATGCGCTTGGCAATGGGCAGCTCTAAAACTGGTGAAATCATGCTGCCCCAACAATAAACTTGCCGCCTGATTCATCTTATCCACCGCTAAAGGCTGAAATACCCACCACATCTGTTTATCATATAAACATGAGCTTACAGGGCGGTTCCATATTTTATATTGGTAACGGCGTTCAAAACAATCAAAGCGTGCGTGAAAATTATCAGGCACTGCTTTGACCCCATGAACAAGTACACCTACATCTCTTAGATGGTAGTTTAAGCCTTTAATGTAAGCATGAGGGTTCTTTTGCCAACGCGACTGTAAGACATCAGCATGAATCAGCATATGCGTGGCATGCACGCCTGAATCGGTGCGCCCTGCTGCGGCAAAGTTGGGTGCAGATATTTCGCCCTCAAGAAGACGCATAGCATCTTCCATGGCTTCTTGCACAGTAAACGCATTATCTTGCCTTTGCCAACCATGGAATTTTGTACCATCAAACTCAATGACCAGAGCTAAACGCTGTGTTTCCCTTACACCATCCAAAATAAGCTCCAACCTAAAGCCATCATACCTGCATACATAAACTCTTTAGACGACCATAATGCAAGAGAACCATCACTTAGGATTTTCATTCGAGTATCCCAATTCTCCCATAAGTTTTTTGCCTCACATTTCGCGGAAAGAAAAACTTTTTGAATGCTATCTACCAGAAGTTGAGGGAGGTTTGACCAAGGTTTACCTTGCTCAGACCATTGTTTTTTTTCTTGTTTCAAAACGTTAGTAACCTCATCCTTCAAAGCTGCTAATAAAACCAAATACGTTTTTAACGGTTCACTTTTGGGTAGCTTGTTTACAAGCTTAAACCACTCTTGTGTTGTAAATACACGAGACACCAATAAAGCGCAAAAGAATATTAACGTGATATGTGCAGATAAGTATAACCCTCGCTCAAGCCCTTCTATAGATAATGGAATATAGACCGGCTGTTGAATCAGCCTTCCCGGTGTAAACAAACCATGAAATAACATAATAGGGATGAACAGCCACATAAGTAAGCGTAAACTTTTTAACATATAAGCTATTTTAAACCCTTGAGCAAACAAAACTAAAACAGAATATAGTGTTAAAAGAAATATGGGTAGTAGCTCATCAAGAGTCACTACCCATAACAATAAAGAAACAATAAAAAGGCTGCGAACAATCATATTCGCTTATTTTTTGTCTTTGTCCTCATCAAGTAGTCCATCCAAGTCGCTTAATAAACTGTCCAACTCAACATTCACGGCTCCTGTGTCCATTGGGTTTTGTGTATGAATGTTTTCTAACTCTTCTGTTGAAGAGAATGCATCCAACATGGGATCTTTTTCATCATCGCCAACGGATGAGGCGCCTGCTAACGCATCATCAATATTTTCAAAATGATTTGATGCCTCTTCTTCACCTTCTTTCAACATGGCTTTGTTTTTTTCAACATCATTAAGCACAAACGTTTTATCAAGGTCATCTGCTTCATCAAGCATTACGTCAGCTGTTTTGAGTTCACTAATATCTAAGTCTTCAACGTCATCTTTGCTTGCAAGTTTACTAACATCCGAAATAATACTTTCTTCATGCATTTCCAATTCAGATAAATCTGCATCCAAATCTGCAAGCAAGCCCAACTCATCGTCTTCAACTTCTAAACTAATATCCAAATCAGTATCTTCATTATCTAAGCCTAAACGTACTGGGTCAACTGTTGTTGTTGAAATATCTAAATCATCAAGGCCAGTATCTATGCTATCTATACTCTCATCACCCGTATCCAGCAACAAAATATCATCACTCTCTTCTCTATCAGGAGATGCATCTAAATCAATAAGTTCATCATCCGATGTTGATTCAACGTCACCATCCAAGTCAGGCAGATCGAAGTCCATATCCAAGTCATCAAGCCCGATGTCTTCGCCTGCATCCATTGACACATCCAAATCAACACCTGACTCCTCAGTGCTATCGGCAACAACTGTTTCTTCCGCATCTAGATCTGGTAAATCGAAGTCCATATCCAAATCATCAAGACTTATATCTTCACCTGCATCCATAGACACATCCAAATCAACACCTGACTCCTCGGTGCTATCGGTAGCAACTGTTTCTTCCGCATCTAGGTCTGGTAAATCGAAGTCCATATCCAAATCATTAAGACTTATATCTGTATCGGCAGCATCTTCAGTTTTATTATCGTCACTTGCACCATCAGCATCCATGATAAAGGTTGAATCTGCATCATCTAATGCTGGTTCAACATCGTTATCCAAGTCAGGCAGATCAAAGTCCATATCCAAATCATCAAGACTTATATCTTCACCTGCATCCATAGACACATCCAAATCAACACCTGACTCCTCAGTGCTATCGGTCACAACTTCTTCTTCAGTATCTAAATCTGGCAAATCGAAGTCCATGTCCAAATCATCAAGACTTACATCTGCATCGACATCATCATCCAACCCAATATTTCCGCTTTCGTCTGCATCTGTTTCACCACTGTCACCTGCATCCATAACAAATGTTGCATCAGTATCATCCGATGTTGATTCAACATCACCATCCAAGTCAGGCAGATCAAAGTCCATGTCCAAATCATCAAGCCCGATGTCTTCACTTGCGTTCATAGACACATCCAAATCAACACCTGACTCCTCAGTGCTATCGGTTGCAACTGCTTCTTCAGTATCTAAATCTGGCAAATCGAAGTCCATGTCCAAGTCATTAAGACTTACATCTGCATCGATATCATCATCCAACCCAATATTTTCGCTTTCGTCTGCAACCGTATCAGTTTCAGTTTTATCAATATCTAAGTCTTCAAGCTTAATGTCCGCAGTTCCATCATCTTCCAGTTTTTCTTTTTTCTCTTCAAGAAGAGAAAGCGCATCTTCCTCCTCTCCTACCAATAAACCAATGGATTCTGCATCCCAATCTTCTCCAGCCTCAGACTCACCTTTATCTTCCAGCGCCTGATTTGCATCCAAGAAAGGATCTGCACTACTTTCATCTACATCAACTGATGTTGCATTTTTTTCTGCTTCCGCTTCACTTTGCAATTTATCCAGTTCAAAATCGTTAAGCCCATCAACACTATCCAGGTCAAAGCCATCTGTTGATATCAGCTGGGTTCCATTCTCCAATTGAACTTCAGATGTTTCGCCTAAATCCATATCACCAAAGTCAATCGAATCAACCCCAAGAACATCGTCGTCATCATCCAATGAACTTAATTCAGCATCCTCACCTAACCCATCAACAAACTCTTCAATGTCGCTCGCTTCAAGCCCTTCGACATCAACCTCATCCAACTCTGCGCTAATGAGACCATGACTTTCTTCATTCTTACCATCTACACTTGGTGTTTCATCTATTTCTTGTTCGTCACCCAAATCTGCAATATCAAAATCGATATCCAAATCAGGCAAATCATCATCTTTCACATCCGATGCTGCATCAATACTTTCTTCACCTTTACCGATGTCGCTAAAGTCAAAATCAATCTCTCCATCATCCGAACTTGCACTCTCTTCTTCTAGTGCCACATCTACATTTGAATCAAAATCAATGCTGCCAACATCAATATCATTAGCATCCACTTCTTCTACTGCTGCCGACGGTAAGTCTCCTAAGCTTAAGTCCTCTTCACTTTGTTCTAGAACACTATCTTCATCTGCAATAGCAGTTTCGAATAATGTCAAAGCACCACCCGTCAAAACAACTTTTGCAGCAGCAATAGCTTCATTCATCGCTGTGTCATCACCTTTGGCTTTTTGAATCTTGACCATTTTCGCATGCGCTTCAGGGTTATCTTGTTCAAGTTTCAAAGCCATACGAACTTGCTGCTCTGCCTCATCTTCCATGCCATAACGTAGGTAAACATCTGCATCTTCAAGGTAGTTCACATTCGGGTCAGGTGCTTCATCTGCATTAAAAGGTTCCATTTCTCCTGTTTCTTCATCCGTCAAATCAGGAATTTCCTCTAAGTCACCATCCATTTCACCAAACATTGCTGACGATGCATCCAACTCGCTTGCGTCTCCGGTGTCGTCTGAATCTTCGGATGGCATATCAAATTCGTCCGCATCCATAAGGCGTGTAGCATCCAAATCTTGTTCTTCTTCCGCCTCTTCATCTGCACTTGCAATGTCTTCATCTTGTACATCTTTTTCAGCAGGATGTTGACGTCCCCGTTTCAGTAACATAAGCACTGCAATCAAGAGAGACAGTACCAAAACAGCCAAGCCAATCAATGCATACAGCATCCAGCTGGTATCACCTGAAGTCTGATTTACATTCGTTTTCGCTTGCTCTAATTGCGTTTTTAAGCGTGTAATCACTAACTCTAAGCGTTTGTTTTGTGCCTCAATTGCCGCCGTAGTTGCATCGTCTGGTGCTGGTTGACCCGTTAAAACCGAGCCTTTTTCATCAATGTTTGTTTGTGCAAGCTGTGCTTCCAAGCTCGCCATTTTTTCTTGAAGCGCCGTAAATGCAGCACCTTTTTGCACCAGTTTTCTTTCAAGATTTTTTACCACTGCCGCTGTTCGCGTTGAAACATCATCATTCGCTGCTACACTTGCATTCGCAGCTTGTTTTTCATCAACAGTTGCATCACCCATCACTTGCTTTGAAGATGGTTGTGTTGCCACACCCGTCGCTTGTTGCCCAATACGAACGCGACTGGAGTAACGAGTACGCTGTGCCTCGGCAAGTGCCGCATACTTTGAATTTTTCTGCATGGACTTCCATGCTTTGTTTTGTTCAGACAGGAACTGTTTGGCTTGAGATGGGGATACTTGACCCACTTCATTGGCTGAAGGAACATCCAAAAATGCACCCGCTTTAATTAAATTAATATTATTATTAGAAAACTGTGCTTTATTTTTCTCAAACAATGCAACCATCACTTGCTTGTTGGTAAATGTATCATCCAAACGCAAGCGTTTAGCAACGGTTGTAATCGTATCTCCGTATACCATAGGGCCATACTTAGCTGTTCTCGCCCAGCCATCATATGCATTAAAAGCATTTTCATCTGCTGCAAGCTCATCATCTACAACTTCTTCAAAAGCTTCTTTTTTCTCAGGTTTTAAACCTTCCGGGTTCTTAGTGATAAATGCCGATGATGATGTAGGATCAACTGTTGCCGCATTCACTGCAGAAACAGGTTTTGCAGGTGCTGATTCTGTTACACTTATAGCTGGAACATCTAAAAAAACAGGTATTTTTTTATAGTGCGTAGAGCGCCCATAACGAACCTTTAAAACAACGTTAAAGAAAGCTTCGTCAATGGCAGCATCCGAACTTAAAGTAACGCGTACGCCACGCTCATCATCAACAATATCCGTGCGAATAGCATTTAATACAGCATTACGGTAAACTTCTAAAATACGATAATCTGCGGCACTACCAAGCTCTACAGATGTTTTTCGCAAGGTTTCATTGTCATTGAGCCGAAGTGGGACTTCAGCATAAAAAGGCTCACCCATCTTACTGGCAATATCCATCTTGCCAAAAGATACGGCCCAAGAAGCTTGGATACCGAATGATACAACAAATATAGTCCCTAAAAGAACATGCATAGCTTTACGAAGCATGCGTGCCTCCTCTTTTCACCCATCCGTAAGGGCGCTTACCCTCACATACTAGCGAATTAAAATTTCTGCTATCTGCACTGCATTTAGAGCCGCGCCTTTACGCACATTATCGGCCACGACCCATAAGTGCAAGGAATTTCTGAAAGAATTGTCATTTCGTATGCGGCTAATCCACACAGGATCTGAGCCTGCAGCTTCCGATGGCATAGCATAATCTTCAGTCGCAGGATCATCTACAACACATATACCATCAGCATCCGCTAACAAGTCTCTCGCCCTATCTGCATCCATATCACTTACAAAGGTGATATTTACCGCTTCGGAATGACCATAAAACACAGGAACACGTACCGCAGTCGCAGTCACCGCAATATCTGCACCCATAATTTTAACGGTTTCATCCATCATTTTCCGTTCTTCTTTGGTATAGCCGTCATCCATGAAAACGTCAATCTGCGGAATCACATTAAATGCAATCCTTGCAGGAAACACTTCTACTTCAGCAGTCTGCCCATTCAACAAAGCACCTGTTTGCTTTGCTAACTCTTTGATTGCCACAGCACCTGCACCAGATACTGCCTGATACGTCGACACATTTACCCGCTCAATCGGCACTGCATCATGCAACGGCTTGAGTGCCACAACCATTTGAATGGTTGAGCAGTTTGGGTTGGCAATAATGCGGTTATACCGCGCCATCTCCAATGCCTCTGGGTTTACTTCAGGCACCACCAAGGCAATATCTTCATCCATACGCCATGCGCTCGAATTATCCACCACATAACAACCTGCTTCTGCAAACTTAGGTGCATACTCTTTTGAAGTGTCCCCACCTGCTGAAAACAAAGCAATATCCACACCTTCAGGGTCAAATGTAGCCAAATCTTGCACAACCACATCTTTACCTTGAAAGCTCACAGTAGAGCCCGCACTTCGGCTTGATGCGACGGGGATCACTTTTGCAATGGGGAATTTTCTATCCGCTAAAATTTCCAACATGGTTTCGCCTACTGCACCGGTTGCGCCGACAACTGCCACCACATAACCATCTTCTTTTTCAGGTAAAAACCTTTCCATGTTCATGCCCATTTCATTCATGATAATTTCCTCAACGCTTCACAAACTGCATCGCCCATTTCAGAGCATGTAACAAACGCTTCTCCATCTGCTAAATCTACGGTCCGTACACCTGCATCTAAAGTATTTTCCACAGCCAGCTCCACTTTCTCTGCCAAGTCCGCACGATTCAGTGAAAAGCGAAGCATCATAGCGGCTGATAAAATCGTTGCCAGCGGATTGGCCTTGTTTTCACCTGCAATATCGGGTGCAGAGCCATGAATCGGTTCATACATGGCAAACTCTTCGCCAATCGACGCTGAGGGCAACATGCCAATCGAACCTGTAAGCATAGATGCTTCATCAGATAAAATATCGCCAAATAAGTTGCCTGTTACAATCACATCAAACTGCTTGGGGTTACGAATCAACTGCATGGCTGCGTTATCCACATACATATGTGATAGTTCTACATCCGAGTATTCAGCCTGATGTACTTCAGTGACAACCTCACGCCACAATTCAGACACTTCCAATACATTGGCCTTTTCAACACTGCACACTTTGTTATCGCGCAAACGTGCTGCTTCAAAAGCTTTGCGCGCAATGCGACGCACTTCAGATTCGCGATAGCGCATGGTATTAAAACCAGAGCGCTCACCTTCAAACTCTTCATAACCGCGCGGCTGTCCAAAATAAATGCCCGACACCAATTCACGAACTACGAGAATATCCACACCTTGCACCACTTCAGGTTTTAAGGTTGAAGCGTCAAGCAACTGATCAAACACTTTGGTCGGGCGATAATTGGCATACAAACCCAAATCTTCACGGATGCGCAACAACCCAGCTTCAGGGCGAAGTGGTTTATCCAAAGCTTCCCATTGAGGGCCACCTACCGCACCCAAAAGCACAGCGTCAGAAGCTTTGACAAGCGATTGTGTGCTCGCTGGATACGGGTCTTTTTCTGCCTCAAAACCAGCGCCGCCAATGGTTGCTTCCTTCCATGTCGCATCCAAACCAAATGTCTGATTCAATACTTCCAAGACTTTAAGCGACTCATTCACAATTTCAGGGCCAATACCATCACCTGGCAACACAGCAATTTTCAAAGACATAACTACTCCTAAACTTAACATTCAACAAATCTGAAATGATGCGCAGCATAAGTATTTAAGCTATTAAGCGCAATCAGCAGACTTCAAACTTGATTGCAATCATTTATCACGTACCATCGCCAACTTAAATACCATTAAAGAACCATTATTAGAAAGAGGATAGTAATCATGGATGCAAACTCAGCCCAACAAGCCGTACGTGAAGGAAAATCCATTGCAGGTCAAAATTTTTCAGGTGTAGACTTGAAAGGCGTAAACTTTGCTGGAGCAGACTTAACGGGCTGCAACTTCCGTAATGCAGACTTAAGCCATGCTGACTTACATGACTGCACGCTTGTAAACTGTGATTTCCGTGAAGCAAACCTGACCGTTACAAATTTAATGAACGCTGATTTAACGGGCGCAAAACTTCGCCGCGCCAACTTAAAAGATAGTATACGTTTGGGCGCACAAATCAAAACATACGCACTCAAAGGTGCATACTTAAGCGGTCCACCAGCGTATCAGGATTAACTCATGAGCAATAATGTATTTTCACTCCCCGGTGCTTTCCCTTTGCACCAAGATAAAAGTTATATCAGCGAAAGCGAATGGGTTATTTGGAAGCTTTTATGCCGCCCGCTCACCAGCCTTCCAGAAAGCACACCTGAAGAGCTTTCACAGTCCACAGGCGGTCAAATCAGCGAAACGCGTTGTGATGAGTTGATTCGCATTGCCAATATCGCAACGCTTTCAGGGCTTGGCACTTGGATGTCCCGACTTTTGGCAGAAACAGACTATGATATAAATGATGTTTGCGACAAACCCGCTTCAGTATTATTGGATGGTGTAAATAAACGTCTGGGTTACCAACTTTGCAATGATGCAACGGTTCGTGCCTTAGAAAACTTACAGCTTCAGTGGCGTGGTGAAGAGAAGTCCAAGCAATCCGAACAAGCGGAGCAATCATGAACGATAGAATTTTAATCACGGGTGGCTCTGGTTTTATTGGCTCAAACTTAGCTGCCGCATTATTAAAACGTCCCAATACTGACGTGGTGATTGCCGATGATTTTTCTTCAGGTGATTGGCGCAATTTGATTGATGTGAATTGCGAAGTTCGCGCCGTATATTGTGATGATGCCCAACTCTTACAAGACATCGCACAAGGTCATTTTTCTGCGGTGTATCACGAAGCAGCCATCACCGACACTACTGTGATGGATCAAAAATTAATGATGAATGTCAATACCGATGCCTTTGCTGCGATTTTAGAAGCAGCCAACAAAAGCGGCACGCGTGTGATTTATGCATCATCTGCGGGCACGTATGGCAATACCCCAGCGCCCAACTGCATTGGCTTAGGCGAAGAACCTGAAAACATTTATGGCTTCTCAAAGCTTGCCATGGATAGAATTGCTGCGCGTTGGTATGACAAACACAGTGCACCTATTATTGGTTTGCGTTATTTTAATGTATATGGCTCAGGCGAACATCATAAAAACGAACATGAAGGCACCAAAACCGCATCCATGATTTTGCAATGGTATCAAAGCATTCAAGCGGGCAAGCCCATTCGTTTATTTGAGTTTGGCGAACAACGCCGTGATTTCGTATATATTGGCGATGTGATTGGTGCAAACCTTGCAGCCCTTGATGCACCGCGTTCTGGTGTGTGCAATGTTGGCTCAGGTAAAGCACGTTCTTACAATGATATTGTATCCAACTTAAATCGTATTTTGGATATTGAGCACCCAATAGAATATATCCCTAATCCTTATCCGTTTTTCCAAGATCATACAGAAGCTGATTTAACAGAAAGCAAAACATTACTGCAATGGACACCACAATGGAGTTTGGAACAAGGCATGGATGATTATATTGCCCTGTTAGAAAAGAATCATAGAGGCCCAGTCGAAACCGCATGAAAATTTTATTCATATTGATGTTAACCAGCCTACTTGCAACGGGTTGCGCAAAAAAACAAATCCATCAAGGCAATGTACTTGATGCTGACAATATCTGGATTATCCAAGAGGGTGATACCCGATTTGCCATTGAGCAAGAAATGGGAACACCTGCCATCAGAGATGCTGAACACCCAAATCGTGTATTGTATATTGAATATGTGGATGACCGAGAAACTGATGAACGCTACACGCGTGGTGTTGAAATCACATATGATACCGAATGGCGCGCTGAACATATTCGCCGCTTTGGTTTTGAATAAATATGGCAAGGCTTCCCGGTCAAGCTAACCCTTTCGCTTTGCTGATTAGCGGGCTGTGGACAGTGGCTGGACTATTTATCCTTATTGTTGGGCATTTGGTCTGGGCTTTTATAGCTTTTGGCATGGTGACACACACCGATGCCTTGAAAGATTTGGAAAGCTTTTTGCCCATGTTAAGCCTAACCCATATGTATATTTTAGCTGGCTTAGCCATGATTGCGGACATTTGGATTTTTATCAGCCATAGAAAAGAACGCGCCTACAAAATTGAACGCTAAGGAAACACAACAACAACCATGAACTGGACATTATCCAATAAAATCACTGCTATGCGCATTATCCTTGTGCCTGTATTTGTGCTTGCCTTTTATTTACCTGCCCCACTTTCTTATTACGCATCGGGTTTAATTTTTGCCATTGCTGGTTGGTCAGATTGGTTTGACGGTTATTTGGCTCGCACCCGTGGTGAAGAGACTGCATTTGGTCGTTTTTTAGACCCCGTCGCCGACAAATTACTGGTGACTGTTGCCTTTGTGCTCTTGGTTGATGCTGGTTTCGCTTCCACCATCTTGGTTCTGATTATTATTGGTCGTGAAATTATTATCGGTGCGCTTAGGGAGTGGTTAGCTGAGCGTGATGTGGTGGTGCATGTCTCACAAATGGGCAAGTGGAAAACACTCACCCAAATGTTTGCCATTGAAGGATTACTCTTGCACGATGGTTTCTTTGGTTTCCCTATGTTTGAGGCGGGAACAGTTTTTTTATGGATTGCCACAGTATTGAGCGTATGGTCAGGTTATGAATACATCAAAGGTGCACTACCCGAATTTAAGAAGAGTGAATAATTGAAAAATCAAAGTTTGACCTCTAAATTTCCTAGCCAGGATAGAAACTCACTCAATAAACTAAAGGATTAAATATGTTATCTTGTATCTCAAACCTTCTACCTCTACTCATAATTATTGGTGCTTTTTACTTCGTAGCAAAATCATTCTTCAAAGCAAAAAAAGTGGTATCAAATATACCTACTTTCTCAGAATACAAAGATAGTAGTCCAGAATTAATTAACGCAAATGGCAGGGTTAAATGCAAACACTGTGGTTCCAGCAATATTTTCTTGAAGGTTATTGGAAAGGAAAACCTTCATACATGCAAAACATGCGGATAGTTTTTGTATCGTTCCAAAGCATTTTGATTGCTAGCCTATTATCAAAGGTGCACTACCCGAATTTAGAAAAGGTGAATAAACTCTTATTCATCAAAGCCTAGCTTTTAGCAAAGCTTTGATTTCAATAGTATCTAAAACAATCGGATTCGTTGCCATACTACCCCCGCTAATGTTTTGAATAATATTATCCAAATCCGATTCAGCCACACCATATTCGGATAACTTGGGCATATTCAAATGCTGCTGCCAAATCTCTAAAATACCCAAAAGCATCTTGAGCGCATCTGCATCATCCATACGCATTTCAGGTGCAAACAAACGCCCTACTTTGGCATATTTAAATAATGCAGGGTTCGAAGCATCGCGCTTTTGCATGGCTTGAATATTGCCCTTTGTCGCTGCAAACAATAATGAGCCGCACACCACACCATGCGGGATAGGGAAAAATGCACCCAAAGGCGATGCCAAGCCGTGCACTGAACCCAAACCTGCATTGGCAAGCGTTAACCCCGATATAGACGAAGCATACAACATACCGGCTCTTGCCTGCATATCACTGCCATCTTCATAAGCTGCGGGTAATGCTGTGACAATCTTTTCGAGAGCAGACCAAGCCAGCGCATCCGTCATAGCACTTGCTTTGGTGGACACATAGCTTTCTAGCAACTGGGTAAACGCATCCATGCCACAAGCCGCCGTCACCGCTTGAGAGCAGGTTAACGTCAATTCAGGATCGAGCACGATATGTTTGGCAACCAAATCTTCATGCCTGAATGATTTTTTAAAGCCATCTTCACCAATCACCGACAGCACTGCATTTTTACTGGTTTCACCGCCCGTACCCGCCGTGGTCGGCACGGCAATCAAGGGTGTGGTTGGCTGCTGAAATATTCTACCTTTGCCCACACCTTCCAAATAATCCATCACCGAATCACCCGAAGGCAACAAACCTGCCACAGCTTTAGCCGCATCTACAGCACTTCCACCACCAATCGCCAGCACCACATCAGGCGCAAAATCTTGGTACGTTTGCACCCAAGCATCCACCATCTGCGGCGAAGGTTCACCGCTTTCCTTTTCTCGGCGTACTTCAAAGTTTTCTTCCAATTCAGACAAAAGGTTTTGGCATAGTTCTGAATCATCAAAAGACTTTCCACCTGTAATCAACAGCACCTTATTGCCATAGGTTTGGATGATAGACACAAGTTTATTTCTCATACCCACACCAAAATGAATATGCGGTGTGGCAGCAAAATGAAATGTGTTAAACATATTGAAACCTTTGGAACATTTGATTCTCTTGTGTATCCAAATACGATGATAATAGCTTCAATGTTTTCGCTTGTGGCAAATCAGCATCCAATAAGGTGGATATTTTCTTGCCTCCGACCAAGGCAAAGTATGTGCTTAAAAATAATTCGTTGATGCAGTCATTTTTGAGCAAAGTGGCATGTACTTCTGGCCCTGCAATCAGATAGGCACTGCGGTATTTCAAATCAATAAGCGTTTGACGAACAAACTTTCCTGTCACCCTGAGCGATAAGGTGAATTGCGAAGCAAGAGAGTATCCCCTGGGGGAAGCCGAAGGGTCTCGAGATGTCTCGACCATGCTCGACATGACACGGATAACCTGCACCCCCGCTTGCTCCAAGCTCCCTATTTTAGCTTGATCTGTTGAGCCTGTGCATACAATCACCTTTCTATCTTGCACTTTTTCCAATGCAGCCAAGGGTATATCCAAACTGTTAGATAATATCATCACATCAGGTTGAGCTTTTAAACCCTGCTTTTTCCGCCAACGTTTAATATCCACATACTTTTCGCCCGAACCCACAGGCAACAAATCTTGCGCTTTACCTTTCTCTAGTTGTCTAAAATAGCGTGCTGAAGTCAGCATAATATCAGCCTGCCCTGCAAGCTCTTGATACAAGCGCCAGTCTCTACCATTGGCTATGCTTTTAGGCACAGCATATTCGCCCAAATCCTCATCATACAAAGCAATGCGTCCATCTAGGCTTGTAATATAATTGGCATAGATAAACACATCGCCTGCACTTGCTTGTTTGTGCAAATTCAAATCAAGATAAGTACCTTCAAGCGGGCTATCTTTTTCACCATAAGGAAAAACTTGTTTTAACATACGCTCAACCTAAACCACAGCATGGTATGATTCGAGCGAAACACGGAAAAAGGGACGAAAGCGCCGCAGTTTACTCTCAGTAAATGAGAAAGCTTGAGTAGCTTTTGACACAGTTGTAGCCGAATAAGATATGCTGCATTATTTGCGTTGTGCACGTTGATAAAACCAAGTCACAATACCAAGGGTTACTACAAACACTATCATCTGCATACCACTGGGTTGCGCATCATAACCCACCAAAACATGCAGCAGTTCACCAATAAAACTTTCATCCGAAAGAATAAATGAGCTATCCCAAAGTGTATCGATAATCGGTGGCAACATATCTACCAACACCAAGTTACTCGCTGCTTGTGAAGCCATGCCAGCCGCCAACAAAATCAATAGCGTACCCATCACTTTAAATACATATTGCATAGGAATGCGAATTAAACCTTGATACAACACAATACCAAGTATTCCACCTGCTACTAAACCAAACAAACCACCTGTCACCATAGCTGCCGCATCATCTTCCATTTGCATAGCGCTAAATAAGAAAAATACAGCTTCCCCGCCTTCACGCATCACCGCTGCGGTCGCCACCAACATCAAAGAGACCATTGGTAATTCACCTTCCGCAGCCGAAGTGCCTGCTTGCCTAAGTTGCGCGCTCATATCCCGCCCATGTTTACTCATCCAAATCACAGTCCATGCCAAAAGCACAGATGCCAAGCCAAGAATAATAGCATTGAATATAAACTCTCCTGCACCTTCTACAGCCGCTTCAATAGTTTCCATAAACCATGCAAACAGCAATGCGCCCAACAAGCCCAATCCTGCACCAGAAATAATCCACTTCTTACAGCCCGCCACATCCTTGGTCGCTGCAAACAAAAGCCCCAAAATGATAGCCATTTCCAGCACTTCTCTAAATACAATAATCAATGCTGATAACATTAGCTTTCCTTCGCTTTGCAGCCAGCGCAAAGCCCAAATAATAATAGTTGATGCCCTTGAATATGAAATTCTCGCTCAGCCGCCACCAAATCTTGTAGCTTTTCAATTTCAGGCTTACAAAACTCTTCAATACTGCCGCACAGCGTACAAATCAAGTGGTCATGATGCTTTTTATCGGCGCGTTCATAGCGCTTTTTATCCGCCAACTGAATCGACTCAATCAAACCCTGCTCTGCCAAAGCTGCCAATCCGCGATACACCGTGGCAATGCCAATACCTGTGCCTTTTTCCTTTAAAGCAAAGGCAACTTCATCCGCATCCCAGTGTTTATCTGAGCGGTTGATGATGTCTAAAATCGCTTGGCGTTGTGCGGTAAGCTTCTGCATAGTTACGAATGATAATCATTATCACTATCATTTTGCAAGACATTTATCACAATTTGAAGAAAGTTTGGGGTAAATCAGAGAAATAAGAGAAGAAAGACCACGTCCCAGCGCAGCCTTTCGCTCTGTGTATCATTGCCAGGCACTGGGAGCCTCTAGTACACAATAAGCATGTGGAGAAGATTACACCCCTAGCAAAAAGAATCCAAGCCGTTAATGTATGCTGTGAACAATATATTTATGAGTTGGTAGTAATAGTCTTCGTATTCAAAAATCTTTATGGGAGATATATGGACGAAATACTGAAACAATTAAGAAACTTTCGTGATGAACGTGATTGGAGGCAGTTTCATAATCCCAAAGACTTAGCATTGGCGCTTAATATTGAATCAAGTGAATTATTGGAAGCTTTTTTGTGGAAGTCACCTGAGGATGCCGATATTGAAAAAGTTAAAGAAGAGCTAGCAGATGTGTTTGCCTATGCCTTACTTTTAGCTGATAACTATGACTTAAATGTGAAACAAATTGTACTTGATAAAATCAAAAAGAACCATGAAAAATATCCCGTAAATAAGGCTAAAGGTTCAGCCAAGAAGTATACTGAATTATGAAGGATAAAAACCTTGTAGAAGTTAACCATTATAATTTTTCCCAAGCATCAATTCAAAGTATCAAAAACAATGCATTTGCAAGCGGTCAGTGGCCTTTAGTATATGTGTTAAGTGATGAGGGAAAGTGCAAAGCATATATAGGTGAAACTACAGATGCGTTAACGCGCATGAATACCCACTTAAAACACAAAGATAAAAGCAAACTGACTACGGTTCACTTAATCACTAGTGATTACTTTAACAAATCAGCAACATTGGATGTTGAATCTAGTTTAATAAAATACATGGCGGCTGATGGAAAATTCGAACTACTTAATGGAAACCTAGGAATCGTTGACCATAATTATTATCAAAAGGGCGAGCTATATTCAAAAGTATTTAAAAGTGTCTGGAAGAAGCTTCAAGTTGAAGGCGTCGTTAAGCAATCTTTAGAATCAATAAACAACTCGGACTTATTCAAATATTCACCCTATAAATCACTATCTTTTGAACAAAGGCAAGGTTTGCTAGGTATTATGCATGCTTTATTGGATGATAGTTTGGACACATTGATTGTTGAGGGTGGAGCTGGAACGGGCAAGTCAGTTCTTGCGATATTTTTATTTAAGCTTCTTCAAACAAATGAAGATGAAATAGATTTTAAAGAGTTTTCGAGTGAGGAATTTGAGTTCCGCGAGCTACTTGAACAAACAACGCGAAAGTACCCCAACCCAAGCATGGCTTTAGTCGTACCTATGGCATCTTTTCGTAAGACATTGAAGAAGGCCTTTAAGAATATTTCTGGGTTGAAACCAAATATGGTGATTGGGCCAACTGAATTGGCGAAAAACTCTTATGATATTGTTTTGGTAGATGAATCCCACCGTTTGCGAAAACGAAAGAATTTAGGGTCATATTTTGCCTCATTTGATAAAGTATGTGCTGCCTTAGGGTTTGATAAACATAACTGCAGCGAGTTGGATTGGGTCTGTAAGCAATCAAAAAAGGCAGTGCTGTTTTACGATGAAAACCAAACCATTAAACCCTCTGATGCAAACACTCAAGATTTTATAAAGTTGAAATCTAGCCCAAACACCCAAGTACAAAAATTAATTTCACAGTTTAGAGTCGGCGGTGGGAATGCATATGTAGATTTTGTTGATGGGCTACTGAGCAATAATTTAGGTAGCGCCAAGCCTTTCCAGTCCAAAAAGTATGAATTTGAATTGTTTGATTCCTTTGAAGACTTCAGACAAGTTATTCAGCAAAAGAATAAGAAATTTGGCTTGTCACGGTTAATAGCAGGCTATGCTTGGCCTTGGATATCGAAGGTAGATGAAACGGCCTCTGATATTACCATTGAAGGTGTGGATATGCAGTGGAACAGAACCAATATGGATTGGATAAATGCAGAGAATTCAGAATATGAAGTGGGCTGCATTCACACTACTCAGGGTTATGACTTGAATTACACTGGGATTATTTTTGGTGAAGAAATAGGTTTCGATAAAGAGTTAAATGAAATAGTTATTTATAAAGATAAATACTTTGATCGAAATGGAAAACAAAGTATTTCCGATCCAAAAGAACTGAAGCAATATATTATGAATATTTATAAAACGATTATGCTTCGTGGAATTAAAGGAACATTTATTTATGCTTGTAACTCAGAACTAAGGGAATACTTAGCTAGATATATTCCGATGACTCAAAAAATGAAAAACAAGACTC
>JALUNK010000216.1 GCA_027055255.1 Ghiorsea sp. | reverse complement strand
ATCACGGCGACCAACCCAAGTGTTCTATTATTAAAACCGTTTATTTTCATAATTCCGCCTTCTTATTTCTACTTACTCTGCGGCTCATTATAGGTATTATTTTTTTAGTTGTCAATTGCAACAATTGTAGTCTACATATTTTATGTCACAAAAAAATACCCTCAAGCTGTAAAGCCTGAGGGTAAAAAACATAGGATTAAAGTATCTTAGCTTGTTGTATCAGCTACTTCTGTTACAAACAGTACCGCAAAAAGAGCAGTTGCCACAATAGCTGGTCCGTCGTGGTACAATACTTCACCTAACTTCTTAGTTACTTTACGCATAATTATCTCCTTTCACGTTCAAGATAGTGCAATGATACACAGCTAACATGACAGGAATGTGACGATAATCATAAAATGCACATTAATATTAATTAATCTTTTTATATACTTACACATACTATTCAACAACACAATAAGATAATGTTAGTATGCAGATTTTAACCCAAGGAGTAAGAAGTACCATGCTCTCAAATAAACCTACCACAGCATTTCTAGAAGTTGGCTTTCGCCCATTCTTTTTAGGGGCTGGCTTCTTTGCCATGCTGACCATGGCATTGTGGTCTGCCATCTATATTTTCCAGTTGGATATTACCCTTGATAATATTTCCCAATTTGAATGGCATGCGCATGAAATGATATTTGGTTATGCCATGGCTGTGATTTCAGGGTTTTTGCTCACCTCCGTGCGCACATGGACGCGCAAAGTCACCGCTGAAGGTAAAGCCCTGCTTCTTCTTTTCTCGCTTTGGGCAACCGCACGAATCCTTTTCCTATTTGGTACTTCATTCATTGCGCTTGCAGCCATCATTGATACTGCCTTCACCCTTTGGCTCACCTATATCCTTTTTCACCGGATCATCAAAACCAAGCAATGGCATCAAATTGGCATCATTGCCAAGGTCTTATTGATTACTTCATGCAATATCATGTTTTATGCTGGTGCGCTGGGTTATTTAGACAATGGTGTGATTTGGGGCATATTCGGTGGCATGTATATCATCATTGCGCTTATTCTAACCATGGGTAGGCGCGTCATTCCATTCTTTATTGAGCGCGCCACGAACGATGCCGTGAAGCTGTTTAACACCAAATGGGTCGATATTCCTAACCTGTTTCTATTTTTAGCCTTTGCTATCAATGAAGTATTTGTTGGTCACGAAGCCACATCTGGTTATTTAGCTATTGTCCTATTTGGTTTAAACGCATACCGCTTGATTCGCTGGCATCACCCCATCATTTGGCAGCAGGGTTTATTGTGGAGTATTTATCTATCCTTTTGGATGATGACGTTTGGCTTTGCCCTATTTGCGCTGATGTATCTAAGTAGTGTAGATATTCCAAAACTACTCGCCCTTCATGCTTTCACTGTCGGTGGCATTGGTATGATAACCATTGGCATGATATCTCGCGTTTCCTTAGCGCATACTGGGCGCAATGTGTATGACCCACCCAAAGCCATCAAATTCGCCTTTGTAGCCATTCTGCTTAGCGCTATTACTCGCGTCATTATCCCACTATTTGATATTCTGCCTTACGAAACGCTGATTGGTGCATCACAAATCTTTTGGGTACTCGCTTTTGCTATTTTTACAGTGGCTTATGCACCTATTCTGATTAAACCAAAATGAGGTTAATACAAAACTATTTATTAAGCCTTACCGGTTGCCAATAAAGGTCCTCAAGAAAGCATCAAAGATGCTGCTTTTCCGCTGTAAAACCAAATAATTAAGTGTTATATCCCCTCAACTTATTCAATAAAATTCCACTTTTAGCCCCGTTGACACGGGGCTTTTTTATGCAGGAACTTTAAATTTATTATGTTTTATACATACACAAAACAAGGCCAGCCCCTGACTCCTCGATGTAACAATCCAGAGGAACTTCAGCCTGCCCCGCTTTCATTCAATAAAAAGGCTGCCATTGGCAGCCTTTCTGTTTTGAGTTAGCTGCTATCTTACGATAGCTGACAAAACCCCTGCTACAATAGAACCAAGGATTGATAAAATAATAAGCGCAGGAATTGCCGCTATAGCCCATTTAATCATGAATACAACCATTGAACCAAAGGTCATTTGAATATCAGTTACAACAACTTCATTTCTTTCCATTTCATTCCTCTCCCTTTTACTTTGCTTAGACCATAGAATATAGCCGTAACTCATGTTTAAGTAAAACGGGGGCTGAGTTATTTCGTGCAACCCCATCACCAAGGTTTAGAAGGTAATCCCGAAGCTGTCCACATTTGCTGCCACCATGCGTAATACAATTCATAATCCCCGCGCTCTGCTAATGATGTGGCTGAAAAGACGGTTCCCGACCAAAGCCATGCCGTAATCAATGCGAAAAAGACGGTGACTGGCCCCATATCGCGGCGGGCTGCCCAGAAGGTTAAGATAAGTAATGGCCAAACAAGCATGGCCGATACGCCCGCATCACCCCAACGCCCAAGCCAAGCATGACCTGAGCCTGGAATAATGGATGCCAACAAACCAGGCATGATAGAATCTTCTACTTTAGGCAGTGGGTGCTGTTGAACCCAACCTTGCATCAGCATTTCGTATTGATTATTACCTACCATGTCTAAAACATTGTATTCATTGTGCAATTTGGCTTCGCGACGAAGCTTTAATAGGCGCTTCGCCATATCAAAACGCTGCGTCCACACGTTCGGCTGCCCAGCTTGCAGTATCGCACCATTTAACACTGCAATGGCTTGTTTATCGTGCCCTTGTTGCGCCAATCTCATGGATTCTTGCCACACTTGTTCGGGTGTTGCATTACCCATCATGGGCATCAATAAGAACAATAAACCAGCTATATATTTTAACATCAATACTCCTAAACCATTCTCATGTCATTCCCACACAAGTGGGAATCTATTAAACTACTGGATACCCAATCAAGTTGAGTATGACAGACACTTGTTAATGCACCAGTTGGTTCATTTCCACAATCGGCAATAGAATTGCCATCGCCAGTGTGCCGACACCCACCGCCATACCCATCACCAGTAATGGCTCCATGATGGTCAGTAGTCGCTTAATATTACGTGAAGACTCTTTGTCGTAGTTATCAGCAACACGAATCAGCATTTTATCCAAGGTGCCTGATTGTTCACCCACCGCAATCATGCGTAAGGCAAGCAATGGTACATAACCACCTGTTTTCAGACCATCAGCCAGCGATGAACCTTCACGCAACATATCTCTAGCCTCAGATACCGCTTCACGCATAGGTAACAATGTGATGGATTGCTGAGCAATTTTCATGGCTGCTAATGCAGATACGCCACCTTCAAGCAACATACCCAAAGTCCGTGTATATCTTGATGTATTGGTTTTGAGTAATAAGGATGATAGTGCAGGTATTTTGAGTAATAACTCATCACGTTTATAACGCATATTTTCTTTTTTCATCGCCATGATATAAGCAAACACGGAAGCACTGAATAACAATATAAGTAGTAAACCATTACTTCTTAAAAAATCAGATGTGGCAATTACAAACACCGTAAGTGCTGGCAAATCACCACCTGCTCTTTCAAACACGCTCACAATCTGCGGCACAACGACTGCCAACAGAAATAACATAACGACCATACCAAACATAAGAATAATGACGGGATAAAGCGTTGCTGATAACAATTCTTGGCTCAAAGCTTGCCTACGCTCCAATAATTCAGCCAAGCGTGTTGATACCGCATCCAACTGCCCTGTTTCCTCGCCAGCTGCCACCATATTACAAATCACATCATCAAAATGATGGGTTCGTAATGCATCGGCTAATGACTTACCTTCCAGAACCTGCTGGCGCACTGATGATACAACCTGCATAGAACGCGCGTTTTCCATACCTTCAGCAATAGAAGATAGTGCTTCAACCAAGGGCATGCCAGAATCGATTAAAGTCGATAATTGCTGTAAAAAGTTAACTGTTTCGGCAGTTTTAAGCTTGCGTGAAGCATGACTAAGGTCAGATGACTTTCGGTTATTTTCAACAGGCTCTAACTTACGAACCATCAAGCCTTGTTCACGTAAGTTTTTACGTGCAGCGCGTTCGGTGTCGAACTCAATCTGCCCTTTTTTGCGTTTACCTTGTGTATCAATCGCTTCATAAGCAAACAAGCTCATTGCAATATCACCTAGTCTACAACGACATCAGCGCGCGTTGCCATCAGCACTTCATCAAATGTTGTGATACCCGCTGCAATATGTCTTGCCCCATCCTGACGCAGTGAAATCGCACCTTCTTTAGCGGCAAGCCTACGCATAGCTGGCAGCCCTTTGCCATCATGGATAGCATTACGCAGAGCTTGAGTGATGGGCATAAGCTCATAAATTGCGACACGCCCAACATAACCTGTATCCAAACAATGCTCGCAACCTTTAGCATCATATACGACGGGGAACTCACTCATATCTGAAGCTTGAATATCCAAGGTTTGCCATTCCCCATCAACAATATCACGGGGTGTTTTACAATGATCACAAAGCCTTCTCACCAAACGTTGCGCTTGTGCCATCACCAAGGATGATGCCACCAAATAAGGCTCCAGCCCCATATCTTGCAAGCGAACAATCGCAGAAAGCGCATCATTGGTATGCAAGGTTGCAAACACCATGTGACCCGTAAGCGATGCTTGAATAGCAATTTCAGCCGTCTCTAAATCACGGATTTCACCAATCATTACAATATCAGGATCTTGACGCAAAATAGAGCGCAATCCTGCAGAAAATGTTACCCCAATTTTAGGTTGAACCTGCATTTGACCCACGCCTTCAAGTTGGTATTCGATGGGGTCTTCAATGGTCATGACATTGCGGTTTTTTCGATCTACTTCCATCAATGAGGCATACAGAGTCGTTGATTTACCAGAACCCGTTGGCCCTGTGACCAAAACAATACCATGCGGCTCTTTAATGATTTTACTCATTATTTCATGCTGCGCCTTACTCATACCCAAATCACTCAATGTCAGTAATGTTTGGCTTCTATCAAGTAAACGCATCACCACCCGCTCACCATGAGCTGTAGGTAATACCGACACCCGCACATCTACTTCTCGACCAGCAACTTTAACACGAAACCGTCCATCTTGTGGGTGTCGCTTCTCGGCAATATCCAAGCCAGCCATCACTTTAATCCGGCTGACCATGGCTGACTGCACACGCTTGGGTGGAGAAACAATACTATGCAGCACCCCATCAATACGAAAGCGAACTAAAACCTGATTTTCAAACGGTTCAATATGAATATCCGATGCCCTATCTTTGAGCGCTTGGGATAACAAGGTGTTCACCAATCGAATCACGGGTGCATCATCTTCAGATTCTAAAAGGTCACCGATTTCTTCAATCTCTTTAGCAAGCCCCATGTCCTCATCTTCAAGGTTTTCAAGCATTTGCTCTGCAGATGCACTTGCCATGTCAAAAGCTTGGTTAAGTGCGGTTAAGATAGCATCCTTGGGCACAAGAATAGGTTGCACTTCACCACTAAACTCACGCCTGCAATCATCCAATAATTCCCAAGGCCATGCAGATGTCTCCACTGCTTCTTCAGCCACAGCAACGGGGTTGCTCCACTCATCCGTCGGCCGCAAAGGCAAAACACTAGCTGCCCGAAGTACAGGCAGTGAAAAGCGCATCAAGCGTGCTTCTTCAACCTGCTCACTATTGATTCTATTCAAATGTTGCATCGTTATTGTGGTGTTTGAGTTTCACTTTCAACAGGGAAGCTTTCTTCCAACCTTAAATTCTCTGAAGGTGAAAAGTTTTTGGGCATCTCACGTGCGTTATGCGGAAACAAAATCGTACCGCCTTGAATCGGCTGCTCATATAAACCTTTCATACTATTGTATTTTTTATTGGTAATCGAACGAATATCATTTTCATCCTTAATAATATGTGGACGTAAAAATACCATTAAATTCGTTTTAGCCTGCTTGTTTTCTGTAAACTTAAATGCCTCACCCAAAACAGGAATAGAACCAAGGCAAGGTACACGCTGCACCGACACACTGTTATCATCACGAATTAATCCACCCAAAACAACCATGCCGCCATCATTAGCCAGTACCACAGTTTTAATCGAACGTTTACTGGTAATCAAACCACCTTCAGCAGCCGTACCACCATCCACGCTGGAAATCTCTTGGTATATTTCGAGACGAACCGCATTACCTTCAGAAATTTGTGGTTTCACTTTTAGCGTTATACCAACATCCTTACGTTCAACCGTTTGAAACGGGTTGGTAACACCACCCTGTGTGGAACTACTTCCCGTAATAAAGGGAACATTTTTACCCACGATAATTTCTGCTTCTTCATTATCCATGGTTAAAATATTAGGTGTTGAAAGAATGTTTGCATCGGTTTGTGTAGATAAGGCTCTAGCCAACGCACCCAAGTTTAAAATACTCGTTCCACCAAAAGATAGTGTACCTTTAGCAATACCAACGGCTAAACCTGACCCTGTTGCCAATGGATTTTGCGCCACGCTATTAATGCTTACGCCTGAAGTGTTGGAGAAGGATGTACCACCAAATGTGGTTGCATTACTCCCACCCAAATTATTCGCACTCTTCCACTCAACACCAAATTGCTCACCAACACCTGTTGATACTTCAACAATCAAAGCTTCAACCAACACCTGCAATCTGCGCACATCCAGTTTATCAATAATACCATTCATCGCATTCATATCACTAGGATCTGCGGTAATTAACAATGCATTGGTTGCTGGATCGGCAACAATTTTAATATCACCTGTAAACAAAGCTTTCCCAGCAGGCGCTGCTTTTGATGCACCTCCGCCAACAAGCTCATTCAGCACCTTGGCAACATCAATGGCATTGGCATGTTTTAAATAACGCACCTGCAAACGACCTGAATCAGGTTTGGGTTTTATGTCTAATTTTTTTACAATCGCAGCCACTTCATTAATCATTTGAGGAGCCGCAACGACGATTAAAATATTCCCAGGTTGATGCGACAGTGCCTTGATGGATGTAGGGCTACCTGGCCCTGCTTTGGCATACAAACCTGACAAGGTCTTTGCTAACTTATCAGCAGAAGCATGCTCAAGAGGAAACATCTGTACACCCACAGCATCTTGACGGTCTACAAGCTTTAACACCTTTTGAATTCTGCGGATATTGCTCGCTGAATCGGTAAGCAACAACATATTACCACGTGGATAAGCCACCAAATGACTGTTGGGTGAAATCAAAGGACGAAGCAGTGCTACCAATTGTTGTGCATCTGCATATTTCAGCCTAAGCACTTGTGTCATCACTTCATCGGTGTTCGGTGCTTGCCCTGATTCGCGCACATTGACTGCTTTTTGTTTACCTTCGGCACGTGGTACAATTTTAATCACTGAGCCACTTTTAACCGTTGCAAAACCATTCACTTCCAACACTGATAAAAACACATCATAAGCTTCATCTTCAGATATAGGTGTAGGTGAAACAATAGTCACACTACCTTTAACACGGTTATCAACAAGGAAGTTTTTACCAGAAAAGCTTGATACAAACTCAATAAATGCGCGAATATCCGCATTTTTAAAGTTCATTGTTACATCTTGTGCCCAAGCATGGCTACTACTCAGTAGCAAACATAATACCAGTCCAATTCGTATCTTCAATCGCATATCCATTCCTTTAAACTTATTGAATAACATAGCTTATTTGCTGCAAACTACCAGCTCGCTCCACTTCAACATCAATAAATGTCGCATGTTGAAGCTCGCGATACATACGCATCGCTTGCTCTGCGCCTGTTACCGACTCACCGTTAACCGCTTTGATGATATCACCATTTAGCAAACCAATTTCCTCATACAATGAACCTTTCACAATCTCACTAATCGTAAAACCATCAGGCTTACCATTGGAGAAGTGAGGGCTCACACGCGCTTGGCTTAACAATGTAGAAAAGTTGCGCATCTGTGAGTTCAACTTTTGCCGATTTATTTTTCGATTCACCTGCGATGCAAGCGGAATTTGTGAAATTCTGCGCGGCTTAACGACAGCTTTAGCTTGCTGAACAATCTTCTTACCTGCTTCAATACTAATGCGTTCTCTTTTACCATGATTGCTGACCACAATCGCCGTAGCTTCTACTTCTTCCAAAGTTACATTCGGCTGCATCTCTTCATGCAGAAAGAATACTTCTTGCTTTCGACTTCCACCCGCTGAAACCATTGCCGCCGATTTATTTCCTGCAACAACCGTACCAATCAATTTAATCTGCAATCGACTTTCTTTAACGGGTTCATTGTTTGGTTGTTGTGGGGTAGGTTTTACCACCCTAGGCGTTGCAATTTGACCAAATAAAGCAACCTTTCTCAAGCTTTCAGCATCAAAAGGTTTTACGGCTTCACTTGCTGCATCACCCATAAAAATATGATTGACTTCATTCGGCTGGTTGTTCGCGAATAAACCTGCCAATAGCCATGCAGCAAACAGAAGTAAAATAATTTCTAGTCCGCGAGGTGTCCAATAAAGGAGTTTAGATGCTTGTATACCCATTACCATGCGTATAACAACCCAAAACCAAGCATTTGCCAACGGTTATATGGCCAAAAGCTCCCATCAGCTAATTTTTCTCCACCCAATTCTTGATATTGATAATCCAAAGTTAAATTCAAGCCAGAAACACCAAACTCAGCTTTTGGCATCGCCCATCGAAAGTGAACACCTGTTTGATAACCCGACTTTTTACTAAACGGCGCTGTAAAAAGAGGATTCGTAACATCAACTTGAAGCGGTATAGCAACATCCAACCTTGCTTCTAACTGCTGCTCGTTGCCACCCGTACCCACAAAGGATACACCCAACCAACTGCTTGTTATTTTCTCGATAATAGGTTCGCCTGCAACAGCAACAGCTGCTCCGTTCACCACAAAATTCTTTCTTGACTGCTCTTGTTTGCGCTGCGAGAGCCATAAACCCAAGCGTCCGTGCTGCATCACCTCTTTTTGCACATCCAAACGAAAGTCCAACTGCTTAATTTTCAAATCATTGACCTGCTTAGTGCTCCAATACTCTGTGGCATCAGCAGTTGAATCCATGTATGTGCCTGAAAGGCCAACAAACCAATCACTATCTCTGTCTGTTGTTAGTTGAAGTCGAATCAAGGCTGCACTGCCTAATGTCTTAGAAGGTAAAAAAGAAGCTTGTGTAGCTGAGATACTCGCATCTTTGGCAAACTCTTGATACTGCCAACGCACAGCATCCGCATGCACACCAAACTCTATGGCCTGTGCTGGTATGCTCAGACCACAAATCAATAAAAACATTGCACTTTTATACATGTGTACCATGCCTCAATTCAACCATGCGTTTGAGTATATGACCACTCTTTTAACATTACATTAAATCCTGTGGGTCAACATCCACTTTTCGCCTTACACCAGAAGGTACACGTAAACGCTCCAGTAGTGGTCTTAACTTCCAAGGCAAATGTTTGCGACTTTCATCTCGTAAGACCAGTTCGAAACGAAATCTCCCTGCTAAACGCTCCATTGCACATGGCATAGGTCCACTCACTCTAATCTCTTCCCAAGCTTGAAGACGCTTTGCAAAATCATGTGCTGCTTTAATCGCCTTTTCATGGTTTACCGCTGAAAAAACAATACGCACCCATCTAGCATAAGGTGGAAAGTGAACCAATTCTCTAAGTTCCAACTCTTCATCCAAAACATCTTCAGCCTTGCTTTCATCCAAACGCTGAAACCAAGGCGCATCAGGACTCCACGTTTGCACAACCACATGACCCGACTGTTCGCCGCGCCCTGTCCGCCCAAATACCTGAGTCATTTGCTGCCACCAACGTTCCGATGCTCGAAAATCAGGCAAGTTCATACCCAAGTCTGCATTAATCACACCCACCAATGTCACATTTGGAAAATGATGACCTTTGACCAACATTTGAGTACCCACAAGACAATCAATATCCCCTGCTTCAAATGCTGAAAGTGTTGCCTCTAAATCAGAACGACTGCGAATCATATCCCGATCAAACCGCGCAATGTTTAAAGCAGGTAACACGGTTGATAAATCTTCTTCAAGCCGTTCCGTGCCTGAACCCAAAGGTAAATATGCTTTCTCTCCACAATTCTGACATATTTTTACGACACGTTTGTGATAATCACATGTATGGCAACGTAATACACCTTGTTTGCGATGCAGGGTTAGTTTAAGACTGCATGATGGACATGTTGGAACATCACCACATGCAGTGCATTGCAACGCAGGCGCGTAACCCCTACGATTGAGATACAGCATCGACTGCTTACCCTGCTCGTGTGTTTCCTTCAGCCTCTGAATGAGTTGGGGAGATAAAACATCTGATGTACCACGCATATCAATGATTTCAGGCTGAATATGCTCATGATGGTATACGCGTTCAGTTAACTTATAACAAACCAACTCCTGCTGTTTGACTTGACGCCAACTTTCTAAGCTAGGTGTTGCCGAGCCTAACAATACTGGAATTTTAAGTTCTTGCCCCAGTAACATCGCCATATCTCTCGCAGAATAAGTAGCACCATCCTGCTGTTTGAACGATGTATCATGCTCTTCATCCAGCACAATTAAACCAAGTTTAGGCATGGGTAAGAATAAAGCAGAACGCGTACCTAATAACACTTGTATATCCTTGAGTTGGTGGCGTACGCCAATTTTATCACGAACGCTTAACCCAGAATGCCAAATGCCAATATGTTCAAAGCGTGTTGTTAGTCGCTTCACCCACATGGGTGTTAAACCAATTTCAGGCACAAGAATTAATGTTTGTTTCCCTTGCTGCGCAAGCTGCTCTGCAATTTGCAAATAAACTTCAGTCTTACCCGAACCTGTACTCCCAAACAACAAGGAAGGGAAGAATGTGTGTTGTTTCTCTAAAATTCCTTGTACAGCAAGCTGTTGCTGTGGCCTCAGTTGAAGCTGAGATTGTTTCTCACTTCGCTCATAATGTTGGTCATTGATGACCTCTTCTAACTTCCCTCTTTCTAAAGCCTTTAAGACTCGCCACTGAATCTCTTTTTTTTGACAGTGTTTGTATATGGTCGAAAGGGAAATAGCTCGTTTTGTAGGAAATGCTAGGGCAAGGTCAGTATCAAAAGCGTAAAGGCTTTCAAAATTCATACAACGAAACCGCCTTTGTTTGTCATTGCTTGCCCATGCTAAGGCAAGCTCAATCATTTCACCCAAAGTATTTAAATTATATGCTGCAGCTCGCTTTAACCAACGTAAACGTAAACCTGAAAGAATGGGTATAACATCCAACCTATCTTCAACAGGCTTTATTTTATCTTGATTAACCACATCCGTTAGCACTTCTAGAACTATCGCTACACGTTTACCTTGACCAAATGGAACCGTTAAACGAAGTCCAACCTCAGGTTCGCCCAACGTATTTGACCAAAGGTAATCAAATGCTTGCCAAAGTGGTGCAAACACAGCGACACGAACATAAATACCGTGCTGCTCATACTTTTCATTCACTGCAACAAACGTGTATCTGGTTTAAATTCAGGAACCAATTGGTTTAATAAGCTTATTAACATTGGAGTGTCGCGTATTTCACAAGCTTTGCGAATCGCAATCAAATGAGTTTGAACTTCATCCCAATCCACACTTCTAGTACCTGACAGCATAATTTTGGGATGCTGCGTTCCACGTAATGCTTCAGCCTCATGGAATAGTTCTTCAAATAACTTTTCACCTGGTCTAAGTCCTGTAAATGTAATCTCAATATCATCATAAGGTGTCAACCCGGCCAAACGAATCATTTGTTCAGCCATATCAATAATTTTAACAGGTTTTCCCATATCCAATACAAATATTTCACCACCATCGCCCATAGTCGCAGCTTGTAGAATGAGGGATACAGCTTCTGGAATCGTCATAAAGTAGCGGGTAATATCTTTATGTGTAACGGTAACTGGTCCACCGTCTTCAATCTGCTGCTTAAACAATGGAACAACACTTCCCGCAGAACCCAAAACATTGCCAAAACGTGTTGTAATAAAAGCAGTGTCACATCTACTATTTAAATTTTGACAGTAGATTTCTGCCATACGTTTGGTTGCACCCATTACATTTGTCGGATTTACTGCTTTATCCGTTGAAACCTGAATAAAATGTTCACAATGGTATTTCCCCGCAAAGTTAGCGATTTGACTCGTGCCTAGTACATTGGTCTTAATTCCCTCGGCAGGGTTGGCTTCCACCAAAGGAACGTGTTTATATGCTGCTGCATTAAACACAATTTGGGGCTTGTAGCTACTATATACCCATTCCATACGTTCAATATCACGTATGTCACCCAAAATCGCTTGGCTAACTTTGTAGTTATTCATTTTTTTTAATTCCTGATCAATTTGATACAAATTAAATTCAGCATGATCCAACAATATGAGTTGAGCAGGTTCAAATGTCATCAGTTGCCTACACAACTCAGACCCAATAGAGCCACCTGCACCTGTCACCATAATTCGCTTGCCTCGAACAAACTCACAAACCCTTTTATTGTCTAATGCAATCGGTGCTCTACCAAGTAAGTCTTCAAGCTTGATACTACGTAGATCACCAATCGCTGATGTTTGCTCTTCAATTTCCTGCATACTAGGAACAGTTCGACAAATAACATGCATATCTGCACATTGTTTCACCAAAGATTTAAGCACTGCAGAGCTTGCAGAAGGCATCGCAATCAATATTTCTTGAATCTCTAAATCAGCTACAACTTCTATTAAATGTGATAGGCTTCCCAAAACTCTAATACCATGAATATCCATGCCTTTTTTCTTACGGTTATCATCTAAAAAGCCAACCGGTAAGTAAGTATCATTTTGCAGAACATCACGAACCAACAACTCTCCAGCTTTACCCGCTCCCAGAATCAGGACACGTTGACTATCTTGAGCTGATAACTGTAGCCGCCTATCTTTGAACCACCTGTACAAAAGCCTAGCTCCAGCAAGTCCGCCGATAAGAATCATTGGATAAAGCACTAAAGTAGAACGCGGGATTCCATCCAAGCGAATCCAAATAAACAAGATGAAATAAGTAACCAAAGCCCCAACTACAATAGCACGCATAATACGCTGTAAGTCAGGTAATGAAGCAAAACGCCAAATACCTCGATACAAACCAAAAAACCAGTATGTAAACATCTGAACAGGAAGAGAGATATAAAACAGTTTCCACGCACCTAGAACATGATGGGTAGGAATTTGACCAAAATCAAAACGAAAAGCAAAAGCAAGATACACAGCAAGACCTACCCATGTCATATCATGGGTAAAGGCAAACCACCTACTTTTCCAAACATACAATAATTCGTTCAAAAAAAACCTCTATTACACATAGCGTAAGAATAACAACACAAACAAAAAAGGCGAACCCTAGGGTTCGCCTTTTTATTTTTAAAAGAGTTACCTCAATTTTATTTGTAGTAACCAATCATTGTTTCTAAAGATTTAACTTTAATCTTATCTGCCTGACCTGCAGAGCCAAATGCCTCAAAGCGTGCTTTACAAATATCTTTCATGGCATCTTTGGCTGCCTTGTAGAATTTACGTGGATCAAAGTTTGAAGGGTTCTCTTTCAAGTGACGGCGAATTGCGCCCGTTGATGCCATGCGCAAATCCGTATCAATGTTTACTTTACGTACACCTGACTTAATACCTTTTACGATTTCCTCAACTGGAACACCATAAGTTTCACCCATTTCCCCACCGTATTCATTGATAATTGCCAACCAATCTTGCGGTACTGATGATGAACCATGCATCACCAAATGAGTATTAGGCAATGCCGCATGAATTTCCTCAATACGATCAATGCGCAACACTTCACCTGTTGGTGGTTTAGTGAATTTGTATGCGCCATGAGATGTACCAATAGCAATTGCCAACGCATCAACATTGGTATGATCAACAAAATCAACAGCCTCATCAACACCTGTTAATAGCTGATCCATGTCCAAAGCACCATCAGCACCATGACCATCTTCTTCACCCATCATGCCTGTTTCTAAAGAACCCAAGCAACCAAGCTCGCCCTCAACAGACACACCACCTGCATGTGCCATATCAACCACAGTTTTAGTTACATCAACATTGTATTCAAATGACGATGGCGTTTTACAATCTGCTTCCAATGAGCCATCCATCATGACAGATGAAAATCCAGATTGAATAGAACGCAAACATACTGCTGGTTCAGAACCATGATCCTGATGCATCACCACGGGAATATGTGGGTACTGTTCAATTGCAGCATCAATCAAGTGACGCAAAAATGCTTCGCCTGCATAACCACGTGCTCCAGCAGAGCCCTGCATGATTACAGGTGAATTGACTTCATCTGCAGCTTCCATGATTGCATGAACCTGCTCCATATTGTTTACATTGAACGCTGGCATGCCATAGCTATTTTCAGCTGCATGATCCAGTAATTGACGTAATGAAATTAATGCCATTTTGTACTCCTTTCCTTATTTAAAATATTAACTGCTTATTTAACGCTAATGATCTTCATTGCATTAGTACCACCTGACTCACCCATAGGCGTACCAAAGGTCATAATAATAAGTTCGCCTTCATTGGTAATGCCTTCATCAAGCATCCTAGCTTGAATATCTACCGTTGCCTTAGGCGCATCTGCTGGTCCATAATCTATATCCATACGCAATGGCGTTACATTGCGGAACAAGGTTACACGACCAAGTGTGCTATCTTCAGACGTAACCGCATAAATGGGTACATCACCCAAGTGACGTGACATATACAATGCAGTATTACCACTACGTGTGAATGAAGCAATCGCTTTGATTGGCATTTCACGTGCCACTTCCATGGCTTGACGTGCAATACATTCATCCACTGAGTGCGGTGGAAAACGTGGGTCACGCGTTTGTGCAGAAGGCATAACACGTTGTTTCTCTGTTTCCATACATGTTCTGTGCATGGCTTGTACAGCTTCAACAGGATAATCACCCGCTGCAGACTCACCAGACAACATCACAGCATCTGTGCCATCCAACACCGCATTAGCACAATCATTCACTTCCGCTCTTGTTGGAATAGGGTTTTCACACATCGATTCCATCATCTGCGTTGCTACAATCACAGGACAATTATATTTTGGTGCCATGCGTAACATTTTCTTTTGAACTGGCGGCACTGCCGCATCACCAATCTCCACACCCAAGTCACCACGCGCAACCATCACTGCATCCGATGCTTCCATGATAGCTTTTAAGTTCTCATCAAGCACTGCTTCAGCTCGCTCAACTTTAGCTACCATACCAGCGTTAGAGCCTTCAGCTTCCACCAAAGAGCGTGCATATTCCATATCTTTACCATCACGTGGGAAAGAAATAGCGATGTAATCAACACCAATCGCACAAGCGGTTTTAATATCTTCTTTATCTTTATCAGTTAAAGCTGCAGCGGATAAACCACCACCAGCACGATTAATACCTTTATTATTGGACAAAACACCACCAACAACAACAGTACAACGAATCTCTTCACCAACCACTTCATCAACATCCATCACCAAAAGGCCATCATTAAGAAGGATACGTGCACCAGCTTCCACATCGGAAACAAGCTCTTTATAAGTTAGTCCAACACGCTCATCATCGCCATCATCAAGGCTCATCGCACCATCAAGAGTAAATTTTTGACCGACTTTAAGAATGGTTTTACCATTTTTAAATTTACCACAACGAATTTTAGGGCCTTGCATATCAGCAAGAATACCAACCACAACACCATTTTTCTTCGCCGCAGCACGCACGTTTTCAGCACGTTTCTGATGATCTTCAGGTGTACCATGTGAAAAGTTCAAGCGTACCACATTCACGCCAGCTTCAATCATTTTCTCCAACATTTCTGGAGATTCTGATGATGGGCCTAGTGTTGCTACAATTTTTGTTCTACGAATATGATCTGTCATTATTTTGCGCGACCCTCAAGCATTTCAACTGCTGGTAATTTTTTTCCTTCTAAGAATTCCAAGAATGCACCGCCTCCCGTAGAGATGTAGGATACTTTGTCTGAAATATTGTATTTATCTACTGCGGCTAGTGTGTCACCACCGCCTGCAATAGAGAATGCAGATGACTCAGCAATAGCTAAAGAAATAGCTTTAGTACCTTCCCCAAACTGATCAAATTCAAACACACCTACTGGACCATTCCATACGATAGTTCCTGCGTTCTTAATAATTTCAGCAAGTTCACCCGCTGAGTCAGGACCAATATCAAAAATCATATCATCGTCAAGGCACTCATCCGCTTTTTTTAACGTTGCTCCTGCTGTTGGTGAGAACTCTTTTGCACAAACGATATCAGTAGGCACAGGAATCGAGCCACCACTGGCTTCTGCATCAGCCGTTAATTTTTTGCATGTGTCTATCAAGTCTGCTTCATACAATGATTTCCCTACTGGCAAACCTGCTGCTGCAATAAATGTATTAGCAATACCACCACCCACAACCAATTGATCTACAATCGTAGATAATGATTCAAGTACAGTTAATTTTGTGGACACCTTAGAACCGCCCACAATCGCAACCATGGGGCGCGCTGGGTTATCCAAAGCTTTACCTAAAGCTTCAAGCTCACCAGCAAGCAGTGGACCTGCGCATGCTGTTGGTGCAAATTGACCAGCACCATGGGTTGATGCTTGCGCACGATGTGCTGTACCAAATGCATCCATCACATAAACATCACACAATGCTGCGTATTGCTTAGAAAGCGTTTCATCATTTTTCTTTTCGCCAACATTGAAACGAACATTTTCAAGAAGAACAACTTCTCCGTCTGCAACGTCAACATCAGTTCCCACATAATCTGTAACCAAACGAACTTCTTTGCCCATCAATGTGGACATATGTGCTGCAACGGGTGCTAAAGAAAATTCAGATGCAGGTTCACCTTCTGTAGGACGACCCAAATGAGACATCACCATCACCTTAGCACCTGCTTTAATACAGTGTTCTAAAGTTGGTAATGATGCACGAATACGCTTATCTGATGTTACTTTACCATCCGAAATTGGGACATTTAAGTCCTGACGAATAAGAACGCGTTTGCCCGCCAAATCTAGGTCGGTCATTTTAATTACAGACATGTTTTCTCCTCTTTCTTACTTATAACGTTTGTTTTTATCAGCTCACAAGAACAAACAAAAACAAACGTAGGGCTTTAGCAAAAGACCAAAGCCCTACAATAAGTGTTATTTAGCGACGTGCTCAGCCAATCTAAGCATGTTACATGTATAACCATACTCGTTATCGTACCAAGATACGACTTTCACGAATGTATCATCCAATGCAATACCAGCACCAGCATCAAAGATTGAAGATGCACTGATTCCGCGGAAGTCAGATGACACAACCATTTCATCCGTATATTGAAGTGTGCCTTGAAGAGAACCTTCAGAAGCTTCTTTCATTGCAGCACAAATATCTTCATAAGAAGCTGACTTATCCAATTCACAGGTCAAATCAACAACTGAAACGTCAACTGAAGGAATACGGAAAGCCATACCTGTCAATTTTCCGTTCAATTCAGGAAGTACAACACCTACAGCTTTAGCTGCGCCTGTTGAAGATGGAATAATATTTTCAAACACTGCACGTCCACCACGCCAGTCTTTCATTGATGGACCATCCACAGTTTTTTGTGTTGCAGTTGAAGCATGAACAGTTGTCATCAAACCACGTTTTAAGCCCCAGTTATCATTGATCACTTTCGCGATGGGTGCAAGGCAGTTTGTGGTACAAGATGCTGCAGAAATGATAGCTTCACCATCATATGCTTCATGGTTCACACCATAAACAAACATCGGACCACCGTCTTTACATGGTGCTGATTGAACAACTTTTTTAGCGCCTGCAGTAATGTGTGCTTGGCAGCTATCCTGAGTCAAGAAGAAACCTGTGCAGTCAATGACAAGATCTGCTCCAATTTCATCCCATTTCAGGTCTGCTGGGTTACGCTCAGCAGAAAGACGGATTTTATTACCATCTACAGTGAATGATGTGTCATCAATCGCTGTGACTTCCCCATCAAAACGACCATGTGCAGTGTCATACTTAAGCATGTATGCCAAATAATCGTTATCCAACAAGTCATTGATGCCTACAACTTCCAAATTAGGGAAGTCTTTTTTGATTGCACGAAAAACCATGCGGCCAATACGACCAAATCCATTAATACCAACTTTAATTGTCATTACTCTCTCCTCTCTCTTTTATAAAAAATTTAAGCGACTTCGTCGATAGCAGCTTTTACTGCATCTACGGTAAAGCCAAACATTTCAAATAGTTCGTTAGCGGGTGCTGACTCACCGAATGTATCGATACCAACTACTTTACCATTTAGGCCAGTGTATTTTGCCCAGAAACCAGTCACACCAGCTTCAACTGCAACACGTGCTGCAACCGCCGCAGGCAATACAGATTCTTTATACGCATCATCTTGCTCATCAAATACATTTGTTGAAGGCATAGATACTACGCGTACATTTTTATCTGAAGCCGCAGCCGCATCCATTGCTAATCCAATTTCAGAACCTGTCGCAATCACAATCACTTCAGGCGTACCGTCAGAATCTTTAAGGATATAACCACCACGCTCAATCAATTTAATTTGCTCAGCATTACGTTCTTGGTGCGGCAAGTTTTGACGTGAAAAAATCAATGATGTAGGACGCGTTGTGTTTTTGATTGCCACTTTCCAAGCCACGGTAGATTCAACCGCATCACAGGGACGCCATACATCCATATTTGGAATCATACGTAATGTTGCAGTTTGCTCCACAGGTTGATGCGTTGGCCCATCTTCACCCAAACCAATGGAATCATGTGTAAACACTTCAATATGACCTGTTTTCATCAATGCAGCCATACGCAATGCATTACGCGCATATTCAGAGAACATCAAAAATGTAGCACCATAAGGTACAAAGCCGCCATGCAATGAAATACCATTAATCATTGCAGCCATACCAAACTCACGTACGCCGTAATTCACATAGTTACCATCAGCATGGTCAATTACTGGTTTAGCACCAGACCATAATGTTAAGTTTGAACCTGCTAGGTCAGCAGAACCACCCAAGAATTCAGGCGTGATTTTTGCAAAACTTTCAATTGCATTTTGCGACGCTTTACGAGATGCAATCGTTGCGCCTTCAGCAGCTACTTCAGCAATAAATGCATCAGCATCAGCTTCCCAGTTTGCAGACAAATCACCATTTACACGGCGCGTGAATTCAGCTGCTTCAGCTGGGTATTCAGCAGCGTATGCAGCAAATGTTTTATCCCAAGCAGCTTCATCAGCTTGACCAGCATCTTTGTTATCCCAACCTGCATATACATCAGTGGGGATTTCAAACGGTGGAGAATTCCAATTAAGTTCTTTCCTAACCAAAGCGATTTCTTCATCACCCAAAGCTGCACCATGACAATCATGCGTACCGCCTTTATTTGGAGAACCAAAACCAATCACTGTTTTACAGCAAATCATCGTTGGTTTACCTGTTTCAGCTTTTGCAGTTTCAATTGCAGCTTTAATTTCATCAGCATCGTGACCATCTACGTCACGAATCACTTGCCAGCCATAAGCCTCAAAGCGTTTTGGTGTATCGTCTGTGAACCAGCCTTCAACTTCTCCGTCAATAGAAATACCGTTGTCATCCCAGAATGCAACCAGTTTACCAAGACCAAGTGTACCTGCCAATGAACATGCTTCGTGAGAAATACCTTCCATCAAACAGCCATCACCCAAGAATACGTAAGTATTATGGTCAACAATCGTATGATTTGGCTTATTGAACTGAGCGCCCAAAGTTTTTTCAGCCAATGCCATGCCTACACCGTTGGTAATACCTTGACCCAATGGACCAGTTGTCGTTTCAACGCCTGGTGCATAGCCATATTCAGGATGACCTGGTGTACGAGAGTGCAACTGACGGAATTGTTTCAAATCATCTATAGAAAGGTCATAACCTGTAAGATGTAATAATGAGTAAATCAACATAGAGCCATGACCATTGGAAAGAATAAAGCGATCACGGTCAGCCCATTTCGGATTAGTCGGATTATGCTTCATATAGTCGTTCCAAAGCACTTCCGCGATATCTGCCATGCCCATTGGTGCACCAGGGTGACCAGAGTTGGCTTTTTGTACTGCATCCATTGCCAATGCACGAATTGCATTAGCTAAGTGTCTACGATTATTGCTCATATTTACCTCTTACTATTTTTATTAAAACGAAAACTTATGATTAAATTAAACGTGTTGCGTTGTTTGAACACGGCGAATATTACCTACAGAACCTGAAAGAACGACAGTATCTGTCACCATGTATTTTCCATCAACATCAGTACCGACTTTCACATGATCAACATATTCGCCACTGGTCAAACCTGTTGCAATAAACATACAATCATCAGAAGTCACCAACTCATCACGTGTTAAATAACGCTCTGTATCAATACCCTCTTTTTTACACAGTTCAATTTCAAAATCTTTTTGTGGTGCCATGCGTCCAAACATTTCAGCGCCCATAGCGCGTGCAGCACATGCAGTTACAATTCCTTCAGGTGTGCCACCAATACCAAACAAAGCATCAGAGCCCATATTTAATACGGCTTGAATTGCACCATTCACATCGCCATCTGTCGCTAAGCGAACTT
>JALUNK010000215.1 GCA_027055255.1 Ghiorsea sp. | reverse complement strand
GGGTCACCCACCATAAATAAGGTGCGACCATCGTTGCCCCAACCTGCAGTAAGTCGTGATAATAAATCAATCTGAAGCGTTGAAGTATCTTGAAACTCATCAAGTAAAATGTGTTGAATTTGATGGTCTAAGCGTAATAAAGCATCGCTAGGAATAATATTCCCTTGTTCGTTCTCAGTGCCCAACGCCTGCTTGGCTCTGAGCATGATTTCAATAAAATCAACTTGTTTATGTTGCTCAAAACTTTGCCACAATTGCCCTGCCAATATTTTTAGGACTAAAAATAAGGCTTCCAATGTTTTCCAAGCATGGTCTGAAAAACATGCTGAATCAGGAAGCCCGCGTATAGCCATCAAATGTTGTACAAGTTTATCATCGCCCTGAAATTGATTGAGCAGTTCAAGCATGTCTTCTTTTGCATCTTGGCTGGCTTTGCTGGTGTCGAAACCTAAGGTTTTGGTGACACTTTTTCGGATATTGGGTTTGTTTCCTGCGGTCATTAAAAGGTGAGTAAGTGCTTTCCATACCTTAATTTGTTCAGGTGTTGCATCAGGAAACTGGGTTAAGCTTAAAAAGGGTTGTAAAGCATGTTCCGCAGTACCTTGATTTAAGGATAATTGGGCTGCTGCGAAGTTGCCCAAACGCATGATTTCATTTTTTTGAGTTGGACCAAGTTCCGCGCTTGCCTGCTGTAAGGTGTGTTCAATAATGGTTGTTAAACTGGCTTCTAAATGAAGGCGCAGGCTGTCCATGTCATGTGTATATTTGAACACATCAGGCAGCCATTGTTCGCGACGCGCCAACATGGATGCCAGTAAGCTTTGAAGGCGATTAACCTTGCAATCTTGATGCAAAATAAGGGTGTGCATGGCTTGTTGTAATACTTTGGGTGCCTGCTTCTGCTCCGCATATTCCATCAAGTCGGATACAGCTTGTTGATACATGGGTTCTGCAAAGTCAGCCGTGGCTGGTGTTTGTCCAAAGCCTGAAAGTACAGGTAGTTGTCTTGCCAAACCTGATGCAAAAGCATCGAGGGTCATGATTTTTAATCGGGCAGGGTATTCACTAAGTCGCCAGCCTTTATTTTCAGAATGCTGCAGTACTTTGTATGCCAAGTTCCAAGTGGCTAAGGCATGGGGTTGGCTTGGTTTGGCACGTTTTGCAGCAAACAATGCTTTGATGACGCGCTCACGCATTTCAGCAGCAGCTTTTTTTGTAAAGGTGAGCGCTAAGACTTCTTCAGGTTCATTCACGGTTGCGAGCAAGGCTAAAATACGCTGAATCAATAATTCCGTTTTACCCGAGCCTGCTGGGGCTTGCACCAAATAAGATGCCTTGGGGTCAATGGCTTGGGTACGCGCGTTTTCATCAACGATTTGAACACTGCTGACTGGATCCATCAAATACTCCGAATTATCTGTTGCATCATGGACTTACTTTGCATGATATAAGCGCCACCAAAGAGATTGGCATGATTAAGAATATGGTAGAGGTTGTATAAGTCTTTACGCTTTTTATAACCATCATCAAGGGGATAAACATGGTTGTAAGCTGCATAAAAATCAGCCGAAAATCCACCAAAAAGCTCAGTCATGGCTAAATCACATTCTCTATCACCATAATACACAGCAGGGTCAAAGATGATGGGGTTCTCTTGGGCATCACAAGCGGCATTGCCACCCCATAAATCACCATGTAATAACGAAGCTTTTGGTGTATGCCCCTCTAAGAGCTGGGGTAGGGCATCTAATAATTGCTCTGCTTCATTTGCAATGGTTGAATAAAAACTATGTTGTTTGGCAAGTTTAAATTGCGTACCTAAGCGTTGCTGCCGCCAAAAATCTATCCAGTCATTTGTCCATGCATTGGTTTGTAAACTTTCACCAATCACATTGTCCGCAACAAAGCCAAATTGCTCTGCTGTTTGTTGGTGTAACAAAGCTAAGCCAGTTCCCAGTGCTGCTTGTGAAGCACTGCTGCTACGACCAAATGCAATGTATTCCAAAATTAACCAACAGTATTCGTCATTGTTTCCCCATGTGTACACGTGGGGAATACGCAGCGGGTTATCTGCGCTGATACCTTGACCAAGGGCTTCTAAACCCAAAGCTTCAGCCTCTAAAGTATGACGCTTGGTATGATGATTTGTTTTGATAAAGAAATGTTGGTCGTTATTGGATGTCACATGCCATGCTTGATGAATAGAGCCACCAGACACGGCCTGCCAAGCATCCAAAGCCAGCTTTTCACCCAAAACCTCAGTGAGGTTTTGTTCAATATCAGTTGTTGCGGGATGCCTTGGCATGTTTTCTATTTTTCCAAGCACGCATCACACGCCATCGCCAGAAGATTTGAATCCCAAAATAACCAAGAATAGAGCTGCTTATTCCCGTGATAAGGCAGCCGAGTAAAAAAGGTTTCCAAATCAGTAGTGTACCGTTAACCAGCCAGTCTATGCTTAATTCCATTTCAAAAGGAACTTCACCCACACCCATCACAATAGCCCCGATTTTATAAGCGAGATAGAACATGGGAGGCATGGTAATGGGGTTGGTAATCCAAACCAAAGCAATGGACATGGGAAGATTGGCACGACATAAAATCGCGCCACCTGCCGCCAAAACCATTTGAAAGGGCACAGGAGCCCAAGCGAAAAATAGGCCAACAGCAAATGCTCGTGCAATGGAATGACGGCTAAAATGCCAGAGTTCTGATGCGTGAAGTAGTGTTCCAAATATGCTTAGATATTTGTTCCCCTTGATTTCTTTGGGGTCAGGCAAATATTTTTTGAGTAGTTTGCGTGGCATGGGTTTGCTTTATTCCATACGTGGGAAAACAGGGCTTGGTTTTTGGCATTGATGCCCAGCTTCCAATAAACCCCAGCCTGCCAAGTCATGCAATCTAAGTGCTTCAATATCGATGTCTTTACTCATGATTTGCGTAAGCATTTGTTCCATTTTGATAGGCATGAATGGTGAGAGTTGCACAGCAATCAAACGCAATGCTTCGACCAAATGATAAAGCACAGTATCCAAGCGATTATCATTACCTTCTTTGGCAAGTCTCCAAGGCTCATTTTCAGCCACATAACGGTTGCCATGACTCACCATTTGGTTCACGCGCTCTAATGCTAAGTGAAAAGCTTGGTTATCCAAGTGCATGGCAACATCACGCTGCATACCTTCAATGTCTGCAATCAAAGCGCGGTCTTCACTTTGCTCTTCAGCCACGGCAGGTAATATACCATCTCTATATTTTTGTAGCATAGATAAGCTGCGGTTAAGCAGGTTGCCTACATCATTGGCAAGCTCAGTATTGTATCTGGTTTTCAGGGAGTCATGAGAGAAGTCACCATCCGCACCAAAAGGTACTTCACGGAGCAAGAAATAACGCAAAGTATCACTTTCATACTGGTCCAATAAATCAGCAGGGCGCAAGGCATTACCCTTAGACTTGCTCATTTTTTCGCCTTCAACTGTCCACCATCCATGGGCAAATACACGCTTAGGTAAAGGCAAATTTGCAGCCATCAGCATGGCAGGCCAATACACGGCATGAAAGCGCAAAATATCTTTACCAATTAAATGGAGGTCAGCAGGCCAGTATTTCATGTTTTCAGTATCTTCAGGGAAACCAAGCGCAGATAGGTAGTTACTTAGCGCATCAATCCACACATAAATCACATGCCCTTCATCATCGGGAACAGGCACACCCCAAGAGAATGTGGTGCGTGAAATAGATAAATCTCTTAATCCACCTTCCACAAACCTCAACACTTCATTTTTGCGAGAGGCAGGGGCAATAAAATCAGAGTTTTCATTGATATGCGCAATAATTTTGTCTTGGTATTCACTAAGCTTGAAGAAATAGGATTCTTCTTGAATTTTTTCAACGCTACGTTTGCAATCAGGGCAAATTTCAGCTTCTAAGTAGGTTTTTCCATCAGGGAACACAGCATCTTTCAGTTGGGTTTCTGTCCAGTAGGTTTCGCATGGCACACAATACCAATCTTCATAAAACCCTTTATAAATAGAGCCATTATCCAATAGACGTTTCCACATGGCGTGAACACCTGCTTTGTGACGGTCTGAACTTGTGCGAATAAAATCATCATTCCTGATGGATAATTCAGGCCATAAGGTTTCATAGCGTTGCACAACTTGGTCTGCCAATGCAATCGGTGCAATATCACGTGCTTCAGCAGCTTGTTGCACCTTTTGCCCATGCTCATCCACACCCGTTAAAAAGAACACATCATCACCAGCCAAACGATGTTGGCGCGCCAATACATCGGCAGCGATGGTGGTATACATATGCCCCAAATGCGGCTCATCATTCACATAATAAATGGGCGTGGTTACATAATAAGGCTTTTGGTCTTGAGGCATGGTTTAAGGGTTTCCTTTATCTTGGGATGATACAATGCGCATCATAGCGATATTTGCGGTGAAAAACATAGCGAGATTTTCGTAAAGTAATACAGGGTGTTTACATCAATGGGAGTAGGATTAGTTTCACGTCTCTTATGAAGAAACGACTTAAAATTGCCAAAGAACCTGCTGTGATACGCACAGCGTTCCGTTTTGCTTTGATTGTTGGCCCTATTCTTATTCTCATCAACCATGGGGATAAGATTATTGCAGGTGAGATGCAACAGTTGGACTGGTTTAAATGTTTTATTACGCTTTTGGTTCCTTATACGGTTTCAACATTTTCTAGTATTAGTGCTTATTTGGTTTGTCGCGAGCAGGCAGATGATTAATATACACGAACAATGGATGTTGCTTGCATTATCCGAAGCGATGAAAGGTTTGGGTAATACGCACCCTAATCCTGCGGTGGGCGCAGTTATTGTGCGCGATGAGCAAGTATTGGGCAAAGGTTTCACTCAGCCCGCAGGTGGCAGTCATGCTGAGGTACAAGCGCTTGAACAAGCAGGTGATGTGCAAGGGGCAACTTTGTATGTCACTTTAGAGCCATGTGCATCAGCAGGGCGCACGCCAGCGTGCACGTCTGCAATTATCCCAGCAGGCATTACCACAGTGGTGTATGCATCATCCGACCCCAACCCTAACATGGCAGGCGGTGCGAAAGTTTTAGAAGAAGCAGGTATTGAAGTCGTGGGTGGGGTTTGCAAAACTGAAGCGGATAGCCTTAACCGTCCATTTTTTCATTATATGCAAACAGGACTTCCATGGGTGATTGCCAAAGCTGCGGTTTCCTTGGATGGTAAAATGGCAACGCGCACCCAACATTCACAATGGATTAGTGGTGCAGAGTCTCGAAAACATTCACACGGCGTTCGCGCTTTATGTGATGCAATCGTAGTGGGTGTTGGCACATTGGTGCATGATAACCCATCACTGACGATTCGCGATGCAGAGCCGATTGGAAAACCATTGCTTAGAGTGGTATTGGGTAAACAAGCACCTGAATACTTTGCTGATTGTAAGTTGCTTTCTGATGAAGCGCCCAGCCGCTTTTACGTGACCCAAGATGATAATAATGCTCAAGCTTGGCGAAACAAAGGCATGGATGTGATTGTGGTGAATGATTATGCCGAAGCATTCAAACATTTGGCAGATGATGGTTGCCTGCAAGTTTTGTTAGAAGGCGGTGGTAAGTTGCATGGGGTTTGCTTGGAAGCCCGCATCAGCAATGAATTGTTATTGTATCAAGCGCCGCTGCTGATTGGTGGCACACAAGCCATGAGCTTTTGGCATGGCAAAGGTGTGGAAACCATGCAAGAAGCCGTTCACATTGCAAACATTGAGCGGCAAATATTGGGCGATGATATGTTAATTCATGGGGACATTGTTTACCCTAGCTAAAAGTATGCCTTTGATGTTGCCCAGCCTTGCTTGGGTATGTGGTTTAGTTTTTATGTATTCAGATGTTCCTTATATCTATGCATGGCTTGTATTACCCTTGTTTTGGTGGCGAAGATTTGTCGTCTATTTCTTTGTAGCAGGGCTTGTTTATGCGGCTTTGATGTTGGCATGGCAGCAGTATG
>JALUNK010000214.1 GCA_027055255.1 Ghiorsea sp. | reverse complement strand
TGTGCTTGCCAATCGGCTAGGGACGAAAAAAGGGTATCTGATTGTGGTGGTTGAAAGATGCGTGTTTCTTCCAATGTGGTTTCGATATGGTTACTCATCCGTTTTTTCTCCAAGGTATATGTTGTTTAATCGGTTACTCAAATTGGTGAAGATTTCATAAGCGATAGTTTGGCACTTTGCAGCAACTTGGTTGGCTTTAGGTTGGTTATCAGCTGCGCCAAAAAAGATAACCTTATCACCGATAGACACTTGGTGCTCTTCAATGGCAAGCATACAATAATCCATACAAACCTTACCCACAATAGGCAGAAAATGTCCATTCACATCGGCCTCACCTTGATTGGATAACAACCTTGGTAAGCCATCGGCATAACCCAAAGCAACCACAGCAATATTCATATCTTGGGGAGCTAGCCATGTAGCACCGTAAGATACACTTCCCCCCTTTTTGAGGCGTCTTATTTGTATGACTTGGCTGCTTAGCTCTGCGACAGGTTTAAGCCCTAAAGGTTGGTCAGGTATAGGCTCAATGCCATATAGTGCTAACCCTGGACGCGTCACGTCAGTAGCCAGCTTATCTGATAAAGCAATGATACCTGCACTGTTGTATAAGCTATAAGTAGGAACATCTGTCGTGTCTTGAATAACGCGGAAGCGTTGGAGCTGTTGTTGATTTAAAGGGTGGTTAGGGCTATCAGCACAGGCAAGGTGCGACATTATGCCTATAAGTTTAAAAGAAGACTGTTTAATGCTTTGAATATGTTTTTGTAAATGTTCAGTACCTATGCGGTTCATGCCTGTATCAACCTTCAACCAAACACCACCTTGAAAGCCAGCTTGATGAAGCAGTGTCATCTGTTGTGAGGTGGTAATGACAGGTGTAAGTTGATGAAGGACACACAGGTTTGCATCATCAGCATCGTAAATACCTGACAGCAGAATAATGCTCATGTCGTTGTTCAGATGTTGCCTTAGATATTGTCCTTCTGCTGCATCAGTGACAGCAAACTGGCTGCACCCAGCTTGAAATAAGGCTTGAGATACTTGAAGAATGCCATGCCCATAAGCATTGGCTTTGACGACAGCCATAATATTGCTATGGGGCGTACGCTTTTGCAGTAGGCGATAGTTCCATCGTAAATGTTTAAGGTTTAGCGTTAAAGTAGCAGGTCGCATGGCGTTAGTCTTACGTGATAAAAGGGATTGGTCAAAGTGCTGAGGGTGGCGATATACTTGACTACATAGGTCGGGTATAGCATTCTTCGTTTATAAATATAAGTTTTTTAGTGGCTTGGAGAGTAAAATGCAACTGACAAGTAAAGGTCGTTATGCTGTATCTGCGATGGTTGATTTGGCAAAACATCAAAATTCAGGTCCGATTACACTGGCCTCAATCTCTGAAAGACAATTTATTTCATTGTCATATTTGGAACAGCTTTTTCGTAAGCTTAGGGAAGCAAGCTTAGTAGAATCCGTACGTGGCCCTGGCGGCGGCTATATGCTCGCCCAACCGCCCAAAGATATTACGATTTCACATATTATGCATGCTGTAAATGAAGAAATTCAAACCACACTGTGTAAAAGTGATGAAACGGGTTGTCACCGTGGCAGCCGTTGTGAAACGCATAATTTGTGGACGGCTTTGGGCTTCCATATCAAATTTTTCCTTGAAACTGTAACCATTCAAGATGTCTGTGATGATAAAAATTATATTGAGACATTAAAGGCAGTCGAAAAAACATTAACGCATCAGTAGAGTGCGCGCACCATGAAACAATTCTACCTTGATTATAATGCAACTTGTCCGCAGTTGCCTGAAGTGACTCTTGCGATGCAAGAGGTTACAAAGACGGCATTTGGTAATCCATCTAGCCTACATTGGGCAGGGCGTAATGCACGTCGAAAACTTGATGATGCAAGAGAATCGTTAGCCAGTTTCTTCAAAATTGAGTCGGGCAGCGTGGTATTTACATCGGGTGGTACGGAATCGAATAATATGGTGATTCAAGGTGTCATGGCAGGCTCGAATGATGGACATATTGTACTTTCTGCCATTGAGCATCCCGCAATTTTACAAGCTGTAGAACAATGGTGCACGCGTTTTTTAGGTTGGACATATACAGTCGTTAAACCAAATAAAGATGGATGCCTTTGTGTTGAAGATATGATGAATGCCTGCCAAGAGAGCACCAAGCTTGTGTGCTTGATGTGGGCAAACAATGAAACAGGCGTGATTCAGCCCGTGTTTGAGGTAGCGCAAGCCTGCCGAGAAAAAAATATACTATGTTTTGTGGATGCGGTACAAGCTTTGGGCAAGTTGGATGTGAACTTGGATCAGTTGGATGCAGATTTTGTGAGCTTTTCTGCGCATAAGATTGGTGGCCCTAGGGGCGTGGGTGCATTAGTCATGAAGCGAGGGACGGCGATTGAGTCTTTAATGATTGGTGGCGGTCAAGAGCGTGGACGTAGGTCAGGCACAGAAAATGTAGCGGGAGCGGCAGGATTTGCAGCAGCACTGGGTAAATTAGACTATGCAAATGTGGTGCAAGTGCGTGATGCGTTTGAAGCTAAATTAATAAAAGCGATACCAAGCACTGCCTTTTTTGGACAAAGAGGTGAGCGCACACCCAATACTTCAATGTTTTGTATCCCTGGGCTGGAAGGTGAAACATTGTTGATGCAAATGGACTTGATGGGGTTTGCGGTGGCATCGGGTTCAGCTTGCTCCTCAGGGAAGCGTGAGCCTTCGCATGTATTACGAGCTATGGGCGCACCAGACTTTCAAGCGAGAAGTAGTTTAAGAATTAGCTTTGGCGTGGATGCGAATGAACAGGTGTGTGATGCGTTAGTAAGTGCACTGTTGAAGGTTAAAACGAGGTTGAAAGGCATGAGTGGGCGGGGTTAAGATAATTTATCTTGACCTTAGCTTTAGCTTAAACCAGTCTGCCGCCGTTCGTGTTAGTATTTTTAGTGAGTTTGCACCAGTTCTAAAGCTAGGCCAATTCAAAAAGAATCAACGAAAATAGATATTAAAAAAGAGAAAGAGGATTGACACATGTCTAATCAAGTTGAAGGAACCGTTAAATGGTTCAATGATGAAAAAGGCTTCGGTTTTATCGAGCAAGAAGGCGGAGATGACGTATTCGTACATCACACTGCAATTAATTCTGAAGGATTCCGTTCATTGGAAGAAGGCCAAAAAGTAACTATGGAAGTAGTTCAAGGTCAAAAAGGTCCACAAGCGGAAAACGTAGTTCCTCAGTAATCACTGAAAACTTAAGTTTGGAAGAGGCGTAACAGCAATGTTACGTCTCTTTTTTTGTTATAACATAACCTGTTTAGTATGAATTGTTTGCATGAGCGTGTCTTGCTCTAACTCTGCACATTGAAGTACAGCTTGGTATAGCCGTGGATTTGTTGCCATAATTTTTTGAAAGAATACCAACGGGAACTGTATTAATGTTGTTTTATCCATACTGACAATATCAGTCGTATATTTTCTTTCCATATGAGGTATGGCAGCACTACAACCAAGTAGTGTGCCTTGTTTAAGGCTGTTAAGAATCAAACTTGTGCCATCACCAAGTTCGCCAACGAGTCTCACATAGCCCTGGGTTATTAAGTCAATGGTTTGAATGGCTTGTTCACATGGATAAATGCGCTCAAGTGCATTAAAATGTATAAACTTCCCTTGTTTGGCTAATAAGCGTAATACATCTTTGGGAAGCTTCATCATCGCAGAGTTCTTTTTCAAGGCCATTTGAACTTTTCTTGCTGTTGCCGACTTTTGGAGTGCCTGTTCAATATTTGGGTTTTCCATAAATAGCTTGAGTACTGCATCGCCAGGGATAGCTAAAAGAGTTGATTTCTTACACACAATGACATCTGCAGTACGCGGAGTGTTATCTAAGAATGCTAGTTCACCAACCACTTCACCGACTTGCATGGTATGTTCAAAATGTTTATTGCCTTCCTCATCGCGGCTCCATACTGCGAGTTCACCACTGATGAGAATAAACATTTGGGTGTCGTGTGCACCATAGCGAATAAGGTAATCACCTTCTTCAAGCTCAATGCGACGGTGTTTCCGAAAAGCTTTTTCTAGAAAAGTACTTGAAGCTAAATGAAGAAATGGTGTGGAGTAGAGCTGGTTACAGAGTAATTCTTTGTTGATGTGATTGCGAATATCAGCAGCTTTTTTTGCTTCATTAGCTAATCCTCTATTGATAAGTGTGTTTTGCAGTTGCAGTAAAAGCAATTCAGCTTCATCAAAGCGTTCAAGTAGGATCAAAATTTCGACTTGTTTTTGTAAGTGTTTGTATTCCAACGGGTAAGCAGCTGACAATTGTTGATACATGGATAAGCGATGTTGCAGGGCTTCTGTGGCCTCACTGGTTTGTTTGAACATGTTTAGAGCTTAGCGATGGCGTGAGCAATATGCTGTTGTTGTTGTTCTGCATGTTGGACAAGCCTTTCCATGAGTGGCGGGAAAGCAGCGTTAATATTCATCAGAGGCTCAAGTGGAAAAGATAATGTGCTAACCTTATTTATGGCTATAAGTTCATGGGTTCGTTGAACGTTACTTTGAAGTAATAAATTACCAACCAGTGATAGTTTTTTTAAGGGGGGAAGCGCAAAACGTTTCCCGGCCTTGTTTCTTGCAACATACGATGCATTTCCTGATAAAATCATGTAAAGCCCGTCTGTGTGTTCATCCAATGAAAGAAGCATGTTTTTTTCAGGAAATATTTTTGTAGATGTATAACGTGCTAAATATTTGCAAAGTTTGAGAGGCAATGTCTTGAAAATAGGGTGCAAGGCAATACGTTGGACCAAGTGCCTAAAGCGGGCGCGTTGGTTTAGCATATTGTGCAAATGTTCATTGTTCTCAAGCATGTTAAGAATTTTCTTTCTTGGAACTTTGACAATGATTGCAGATTCGGAGCTAACGAATGCATCAAACCCATATTTACTGGGGGTTAAGAACGTATTTTCCGCAAGAATGTCATACACACCAACATTTTCTAAAAGAACACGGTTTTTGTTGTTATCAAGTGCGTAGATATCAACATTTCCTTTCAACACAAGAATCAGTGAATCGCTTGGGTCATTGGCCTGACAAACAGCCTGACCTTCTTTAAGTTTTTTTTGGTGAACTTTTAACCAAATTTTACCAAGAAGCTCATAAATAATTTTACCTGCAATAATATGCTTATCTTGAGCATCAAAAACTTCTTCCAAAGAAATTCGTCCAATCTGAGGGTGTTCTTTAGCAAAAAGGAGAGCTTCTTTTTCAGATCGTTTGGCAATCACATCATGCAAATGCTGTAAAGTTAAGGTTGCCGTAGCACCACGCCCTAAGGCTTGTAGCATATCGGCATAGCGTTGAAGATAATCTTCATTATCTGGGTAAACTTCAATTAAGCCCGCATATGTTTCCAATGCTTGTTCTAGTTTTTTCTTTGTTACTTTTTCTGCCATGAATGGTTTAGGCCTCAGCCAAGTCTTTTAGCCCTTCTTCATACATACACTTTTGAATCATTAAATTGGGTTGTTTTTTTAAGTCCACTTTGCGTTCGGTAATCGTGTGTCCATATTTGTCCATGTTAATATAGACAACGGGGCGCAAAGGAAACTTATTATGGATATTGATGACTTGTCCAATTTCTCCAGTGTTAAGTTGGACAAAAGTTCCCACAGGGTAGAGTGAAATAGATTCAATGAGGGCTTTAAGCATTTCTGGGTCAAATTCTTTTTTATGATGTTTCACAATATCACGAATAGCATCGCGGGGTAATAAGCGTTGACGGTATGGACGAAGATGAATAAGCGCTTCAAACATGGATAACAGGCTAACCAAACGGGCTACCCATGAAATATCATGCCCTGTGAGCCCTTGTGGGCCACTACCATCATAACGTTCACTACTTTGGGTGATTGTTGCGCGTAGTTGTTCATGTTGGATATGGTGCTCATCAAGGAAATCCAGTGCAGATTGAGATGCATGTCTGATTTTCTGTATTTCGTCATCCGTGAGTGTTTCTGTTTTTTGACGAAGGTCTTCAGGTACCATTGCCATACCAAGATGTTGTAGCATAGCTGCGATGGTATGGGGTAATAATTCTTGAAGTTGTAAGTTAAGTTGCATACCAACTTTCATTGTATATAACATCATCAGAATTGATTTTTGAACCAAATCGGCATGATGGTGAGAGTCCAACCTGGATTGAAGACGTTTGTTAATTTCTAATTCTAAAACATCAGTAACTTTGGGCGAAGTGTGAATCTGATCAAACAGAGTATTTAAGTGCTCTTCTAAGATATTAATATTAAAGCTCTCATTATTTTGTACAGCAGTGAAAATAGATGTTAGAGACTGTTCTACATGTGCCAACCATGAAGCTAAATTTAAGCCGTATGTGTCTGTATTTGTTGAGGTTTGGGTAGATATTTTCTTATCAACCTGTGCTTCAACTTCTTCGACGATAATATCATCATGAATGGTTTCATTTTCATGTTCTTCCAATAAGATATCTATGTTTTCTATCGCTGTTTCACCCTTATCCTTTTCTATACGATATGGATTAAGCGTAGGTGCTAAATCTTTAGCTTTTACCTTTCTTTTTTTCTTTTTTTCTTTGTTATCAGATGTTGGTTGATGTTCACGGAGTAGGTCAATGTATTTTGTCATGAGATTGGATACCTCTGTATGGTGGATTGCACCAGTTTTTGATCAATGATGGCTTTGTTTGTACGCATACCCACCAATAAACACCTATCCATCAGATGATTGATAAGGCGTGGTATACCTTGAGAGTTTTGGTAAATCTGTGTCACGGCCTGCTTGGTAAGTATGGGCTGTTTGCACCCTGCTTTTTGTAAGCGGTGCAATAAATAGTGCATCGTGTTTTGTATGTTTAGTTTACCAATGTGTAAATTGACTGCAATACGTTGTTGTAGCTGTGGTATTTCAGCGATTTTTTGTTGCAATTCGGGTTGCCCAACCAATAATAAAGTGATTAAAAAACGGTCGCCTAACTGAAAGTTTAAAAGCATTCTTAACTCTTCCAAGGTCGAAATGTCAGGAATACTTTGTGCTTCATCGATACAAATCAAAGTATCTCTGTCATGGCCAGCATTATTGGCTAAATGGTCTTGCAACGATTGAAGCAGAGCATTTTTATCGCTGCGCATTTTTTTTGTCTTTAGTCCCAATTGTTGGGTAATTTCAAACAACATTTCAATAGCTGAAAGGCTAGAGAAGTTAATGAGAGCAATATCGAAACTCTCTTGAGGAAGGTCGAGTAAGACACGTTGAATTGTAGTGGTTTTACCGCAGCCAATATTACCCGTTAGTGCAATGGCGCCACGTCTGCGAATGATAGCATCGTATAAATCTTCACATAACACTCTATGGTCAGACGTTTCGTAAAAGAAATGAGATGAAGGATTATTGTCAAAAGGGAAATCATCTAATTTCCAATGTTCAAGATACATAAACTTCCTCTTTAAAATCAAGATGCTAGCTACACAGTCAAGCAAATAGATTGCCACCTTTCAAGCTTTTTGCATATATTGGCACATATTTTCACACATAGTGGGGTCATATTACATGTTAGTGGTTGATTTTTTAAGGCACGGAGCGTTGGAAGGTGGAGTAAAATATCGTGGAACGTTGGATGAAGCTTTGACTACAGTTGGGCGAGTGCAAATGGATAAAGTTTGGGCACAAATCAAGCATGAAGTAACAACTATTATCAGTTCTCCATTATCGCGATGCGCTTTGCCTGCGCAAGATTGGGCAAGTGAAGCCAATGTATCATGTGTTATTTCAAATCAAGTTGCAGAGCTAAACTATGGTAACTGGGAAGGGTTAACGTCTCATGATATTGAACAGAAGTATCCAAATATGTTGCAAGCTTGGCGGGAAAACCCAACAGATATGACGCCACCCAATGGAGAATCGATGCAATTTTTTGCTGAGCGTACTCTGGATTTTTGGCAAAAGTTGTTAGAATCACATGATGATGAGCACCTATTGGTTGTCGCACACTCGGGCTCGATTCGTCTGCTTTTAGCACATGTTTTGGCTGCACCCATTCAAACGACACGACATATTGCGATGCCCTATGCATGTTGGAGCCGCATCGAAATTCAAGATGGGCAAGCACAGCTTGTTTTTCATGCTAAAGATACTTAATGGGGTTGCTTCATCCATTTGTAGCGAAGCTCAAGCTGTTGTTGATTCCGAATACATTGTAACCCAGTTTGTTCAGACTCGCTGATGGCAATCGGTGCTTTGAGGTTAGCTGTAACCCATGTTTTATCCCCAAAAGGATTGAGTACTACAAACCAGCGAATACCTTGTGTGTTTGCCAGGTGTAAACATTCCAGTTGTTCCTTAGACAGTTGTGGTGGTTGACCTAAGCGAGACTCATCCCAAGGAGCAAGAATAAAGGATGCTTCAGCTTGGTCGATGGATTGTAGGCATAGCAGCTCACCTTTTCCTTCGTAAATAAATGCAAAACGTGTTGCTTTGGAAAAACCTGCAACACCGCGTGGGAAAGTAAATTCACGGGTACGATTGATTGACGTTGTAGCTTGTTCTGGGGTTGCTAACATATTACTCACCTTGCTTTAACCAAGCTAACGTATCACCAGATACAGCGGCTTGGTTTTCTTGTTGAATTTGTTCATATACTTCTAGGCGGTGTACTGCAATATCATCAGGGGCTTCAATACCGAAGCGTATAACGCCATGATGAACCTCAAGAATGACAACACGTATATTATCGCTAATACGAATAGCTTCATTGGCTTTTCGGCGTATGACCATCATAAGCTTAACGCAGGAAGTTCACGAGAGATAAATTTTTAATGTTCGCAATCTGACTGTATGAGGCTTGTAGTGCGGTGTCGGCTTGTTGCATGGCAGCAACCAGAGCCGGAATATCAGCGGCTTCATGTTCATTCAAACGTTTATCAATGGAGAATTTCATATCTTCATAGGATTGGGTGTAGCTTTGAATGGCCTTAATTTGCCCACCGACATTACTGGTTAAATCAATGACACTATTACCTGCAGTTGTTAACTCACTGATAGCATTCGCAATACTTGCTTGGTCATTATTGACTAACGCAGTTTGGAAATTGGTGAGTGATGAAAATGCTTGTGCAAACGCAGCTTCGTCGCCGCGCACATTACTGTTTATGCTTTGACGAGTGCTAACGGATACTGTTCTATCTTGGTCAGAACCTTGGTATTGATACACACCCAAGGCATCAACAGCAAAAGGTTGGGTATTGACGGCTGTACCTGAAAATAGGAATTCACCCTGCCATTGTTGGTTGGCTGAATTGGCAACTTGATCGAGCAAGTGGGTTACTTCACTCACCGCCGCCGCATGCTCTTGCGGACCAATTTGTCCCGATGACTGTTGCACAGCAAGTGTTTGTGCACGCTTTAATACATTGGACATGTCGTTAAGCAGTGTTTGGCTAGCAGACAAGCGAGATTCAGCGACAGTGAGGGATTCTAAGCTACCTTGAATTTGGCTTTGTGTATGACGCAAATCAAGGGATGTTTTATAGTCTGAGCCTGCTTGGGCGGGACGTTGGAAACGGGTGCCTGAGGAAATGCTGGCATTACTATCATTTTTTATTTTTAATTGTTTATTGATGCCAGACATCAAATTTTCATATATTTGGTTATTGGTTATTCTCATCGTAATATTCCCATCAAACTATCTAACATTTGATTATTGGTGGTGATAATTTTAGCGGATGCTTCATAGGCGCGTTGAAATTTCATCATGGAGATCAGTTCTTCATCAACATTAACACCAGAGATGGCTTCACGCTGTTGCGTCAGTGATATGGACTCAGCCTCACGGTAGCTTTTTTGTTGGTTAGCGAGCCCTACATCAAGCCCATAGCGAGAGGAAAGAGATGAAATACGCTCATGCAGGCTTGCTGCTGTGCTACCATCAACGCTAAGCGCTGTGTCTTGAAGATTCATAATATTTATTGCGGCGCGACTATCACCAAGTTGTAATAAAGAAGTGGCAGGGTCGATGTAACCCGTTCCTAGGGTTGTCACATCATCTAAAACAGTTTGTGATAATGTGATGTTACCCGCTGTTGAACCGTGAAAGAAGCTGTTGATTTCATATGCGGCTAAAAAATTAGATGTATCATCTGCAAAGGCAACCGTATTGGTGCCCGGATCAATATTTAAGCGACCAGCACTATCCACAGTTGCGGATATACCCACAACTGCATTTAAAGCTGTGGCAACATCATTCATTGTGCTGCTTGCTGCAATGTTAATAGCAGTTTTGCTGATAGGAAGAAGAGGATCACCAGCGGTATTATAAACATGAATATTAAAGCTGCCTGCTTGCACCTGACTTGCAAATGCAGTGTTTTGTGTAACGTCATTGAGTGCAAGTGTTGGATCGGTTGCACCTTGCCCAGACTGAACTTTACTTAGACGCGTAGCACTGCTTGCATTGCTTTGAATTTGATTGGTAGCAAAGGCTAAGTTACTGGCAAAACTATCCAAGGTATCCATATACCCTTGATAGTATTCATCACGTAACTTGATGGTGCCACCCAATGTGCCGCCAAACTCTAAGCCTTGCACTTGCTGATTGGTGCTGGCTATAACAATGCCTTGGTATCCAGTACTTGATACATTGTTTCGTGTTAAGTGACGAGCTACACCATCTTGGGTTAATAAATCCCCACCTTTGGTTTGTATGAGCAGTCCGCCATCTTGGGTGTTTACACTTTGGATGGGTATAATTTTGGCAAGGTCACGCACTGCCTGGTCACGTTGGTCGCGCAAATCATTAGCAATGCTCGTCTGTCCTTGTTTGCCTGCTTCGTGGGCTGTGATTTGTTTCGTTAAGGCAGCAATTTCATCAATTTTCAGATTAGCATTATCCAGTTGCAGGTTGATGCTTTGGTCAAGTTTGGTCTGTCCATCAGCTAGCTGAGTTTGCATGCCACTTAATTGGATGATTAACGACTCACTTTTGTTTCTTACATTATACTTTTGTGCAGTATCTTGCGGGTTATTGCTGAGCTGTTGCCATGATAAAAAAAAGTCATCAACTGATGCTGCAAGCCCAGTGTTATCCAAGCTACCAAAGCTGTTCTCTATGGTCGTTAGGCCTGTAGAGACTTGATTCCAAAATTGGAATTGAGATGTATTTTCACGTTGTGAGTCTGTAATGAGTGGGTCAACAGAGCGGCCAATGCTTTGTAGGTTAATGCCACGACCAAAATCTAATCCACCAATACTTTCAGGTGTTGCCGTCACAATGTTTGGTGTTTGACGTGAATAACCAGGTGTGTTGACGTTGGAAATATTATGCGACACAACATCAATCGCCTTTTGCTGGGCTCGCAAGCTTGATGCAGCAACGTTTAAAGCTTGGAAACTCATCGTGCAGCCTGGGTTGTATAAGTATTATAAGTGGATGGTGCTTCAATCGCTCCAATGTGTTGCAATATATTGGTGGTTACATTCCATGCAGCACGTAGACGGATATGATTTTCAACATGGTCGCGCTCCAAGGTTTGCATCCGACGCACAAGGTCGATACGCATGGTTTGTAACATGTCTGCATTTTCTGGCGCAAAATGATCGATAATCAGTGCCATACGCTTATCTTTATTTGGGATATGTTGTATTTGAGCACATAGCACTTGGCATTGATGTTCAAGCTCACTGAGCGTGCTTTGACTGCGTGCCCTGCGCTCGACCAAGGCTGTGAGAGCTCCAGCATTAAATGTTTGCATCGCTTCACGCTCTTCAAGGACGATGATTTCTTGCTCATGAATGCAGTCTTCCATATCACTTAAAATTTGAGTAATGATTGTGGGTATATTCTTTAGCGTTGTAGGTTGTATATTCATTGGTTAGCCCCACGCATGTTCAGATAATGCATTGCGCACAATATGTGATGCAACGGCTTTAGGATTCATGGTATAGTTGCCTTGCTCTAAGGCATTGCGAATACCTTCAATTTCATCCAAACGTACTTCGGGCATCTCGGACAACATCACTTTTGCTCGCTCGCGCAACCCCGCAGCATCAGAGACTTTAACCTTGTCACCTTTATTGTTTTTTGCAGCAGCACCTTTGGCTTTGCTTGAAGGTTTATGAATGCCAGTAGGCTGACTTGAGTTTGTAATTCTAACCATGAATGCCTCCTAGACTGGGTGGTGTGAGAGATGGGTCCGTTTTCAATGTATCGGCAAGCTGCTGCAAACCTTGAGTGTTTCCTTCTTTTTGAGTGAATCCATCACGTTCTAGTTGGCGGTACATATTCATAGCTAAACCTAAAGGTGCCTGTTTGCTTCCTGATTCAGAAATGGCCTGATCCATCATGCCATCATACATACTGTTGGCATAACTCCGCGGCGAAAGGTCAGACTCAGGCACTGTTTTTCGCATCGCCTCCATCATTTGTTGTAGAAAAACAGCTTCAAATTTACAACATGCAGCCCATGCATCTTGGTCTTTAATTTCAAGGGGTTGGCGAACTTGCGAGCTGTGAAACGGTTTTTCAACCTTTGCAGTTTGCGGCTCACTCAGCGGTTTCATGGTGGGTTGACGCTTTAAGACTTGCCCAATAACGGTTTCGACTAAATCACGCACTTACATCACCTTCAGTTCAGCATGCAGCGCACCAGCTGCTTTGATGGCTTGCAACACAGCAATTAAATCGCTGGGGGTCGCGCCTACAGAATTAAGCGCTGAAACCAAGGATGCCAAAGTGACTTGGCGAGGTAATACAACTAGCTGAGCTTCATCTTCTTGGACACTGACATCGGTGGTTGGCGTAGAGGTTGTCGTGCCTTCTGAAAAGGCAAAAGGCTGTGAAACATCCGCACCTTCAACCACACTGACACTAATATTGCCATGAGATACAGCAACAGTTTCAATGGTAACACCTTGCCCCATGACAATGGTTCCTGTGCGCTCATCCACAACCACAATGGCAGGTCTATCTGTAAGCAATTCCAGTTGCTCCAATTGTGCAATCAAGGCAATAGCATTGCCACTGGGGTTCCATACCTCAACCGTGCCTGCATCGATAGCTTTTGCTATGCCTTTGCCCATGCGTTTATTAATGATGTTTTGCATGCGCTGCACAGTGGTAAAATCTGGGTTGCGCAACATGACAGTCACTTTTTCTTGACCCATGCTTAAACCGCGAGGTGCTGCTTTTTCAATACGTGCACCATTGGGTATTTTGCCAACAGTAGGGTGATTCTTCACAGTGTTTCCAGCGGCACCTGAGATAGCAAAACCGCCCACCGAAAGTCCGCCTTGCGCTACAGCGTAGGCTTGCCCATTGCCGCCCAACAAAGGGGTAATAAGTAATGTTCCACCGCGCAAACTTTTACTATCTCCCAAGCTTGAAATAGTGACATCTAACTTTTGACCAGGGCGAGCAAAGGGGGGCAATTCTGCAGTTACAATAACAGCAGCGATATTTTTTGGTTTCATCTTTTTAATGTCAGGGCGCACATTCACACCAAATCGCTCAAGCATGGCGGTGATACTGCTGATGGTAAATGGGGATGAGTTTGAACTATCACCAGTGCCATTCAAGCCGACTACGATGCCATAACCAATTAGGGCATTGGAGCGCACGCCCTGAATATCTGCCAAATCTTTAATACGCTCCGCATGTGCTGAAATAGTCAGGCATAAGATGACGATAATAGTGGTGATAATTTTCATGGATTCTCCTAGAAAGGCCAAATGATATCTAGCGTTCTTCCAAGCCAACCTTCATCAGCCATAGCAGCCAAAGACCCGCCACTTCCATAGCTGACTTTGGCTTGTGCGACTTGAGCAGAGACGATGGTATTGTTGGCAGATATATCCGAAGGTCGAATAATGCCTGTGAAGGTGAGCTCTTGAGGTTGTTGATTGATGGTGACTTCTCTGCGACCAATAATTCCCATATTACCATTGGGGTACACCTTAGTAACGACAGCGGTAACATTGGCAATCAAAGAGTCTGAATTGGTGGTTTCTCCTGAGCCAGTAAAGCTTTTGTCATTGCTGGTATTCATGGCCAAGGTCGGGTCAAAGTTTCTAGCAATTGATTTCTCTAAACCAAATAAACCACCAATACTTGATGAATGTTTGGATTTGCGACTTTTTTTTGTGCCTAAAGAACGTGTTGCACTGGCGGTTTCTTGTACCAATACCATAACCAAGTCACCAACACTATGGGCTTTCGGGTCAGTAAACATGGTTGAACCACTGTTGTTCCATAGTGAGCCGGTTTGTGTGTTTTGTTGTTCGTGTTGAAGCAGGGCGGCATCAACGATGGGTTTATTTGTGTCTTCAGTAACAAGTGACTTACTCGGTGTGCAAGCACTCAAATAAAGGGTTAGGAGCAGGAGAGCATATCGCATTAGGCACCACCTACAAACACAGAAACGGTATGTGCATCTTGTACAATGCTTTGCAGGGTTTGTTTGCTGCGAATATTTTTGACCAACATACGGTCACCACGACTGCCTGATTTCAAAGCAATGCCTTCTGCGCGGACGAGAATGCCTGCAACTTTGGCAAGTATGGTAACGATATCACCACGCTGAATAAGTGGTGGGCGTTGGGTATAATGAGATACAAGCACACTGCCTTTGTGTAAGTTGCGCAGGCTTTTTAAGCCCACAACATCTTGGATATTTGACCATGTATGTCCGTGTAGCCCTGCAATATTGGTTCGTGTTTTAGATAACATACTTCTGTCTAGCATGGTTCGTGCCGAAATATCTTGTTTTAAGACAATAACATCAGCCATCCATTTGACCAAAACGGGCACATACCAGCGCTTGTACTGTTTGCCATGCCCTTGTTCTGCAATTAGAGACAGGCGTTTAGGGTAAGACTTGAGCGGGGGAAGTGACCAGCGTACAGCTTGCTTTGTGTTGGGCCACTTTTGAACCTTTACCAGCTCAGGTGTTATGTTAGCGACCATAGGTTTAGCGGCAAAAAATGCCGCAAGTGATGCCTGCATTGCTTTATCCGCATGCTGTGGTTCAGCAGCTAATGCAGCAGCAGGATTATACAGAACCAATAGAAATACGAGGATATGTTTCATGGTTTAACGTTTTAGGCTATTCGCATTTTGTAACATTTCATCAGCAGCTTGCACAGATTTTGAGTTCATTTCATATGCGCGTTGGGCTGCAATCAAGTTGACCATTTCATCCACCATATTGACGTTTGACATTTCAATCATGCCTTGCCCCAAACCACCAAACCCATTCTCACCGGGGTTGCCTGTAAGGGGTTCACCTGATGCATTGGATGACTGAAAAATAGAGTTGCCAAGGTGAGTGAGCCCTGAAGGATTGCTGAAATCAACAGTTTGTAGCTGCCCAACGATGGTTGAGAGTGAGCCAGCTTGCTCGACGGAGACTGTACCATCTTGTGCGATGTTAATGTTAAGCGTATCAGCAGGAAGTGTGATATTAGGTAAAACTACATTGCCATTGGAGGTTACAAGTTGCCCTTGAGCATCTCGGCTAAATGAGCCCGAGCGGGTGTACCCCACTTCACCATTGGGCATTTGAACTTGGAAGAAGCCACGCCCTTGGATAGCGATGTCTAAAGGGTTGTTGGTTTGCTGGAAGCTACCCGCTGAAAATACATATTCGATGCTTGCTGTTTTGACACCTAACCCCACTTGAATGCCCGAAGGAAGTTGCGTGCCTGCAGCACTGGCTTCAGCACCAGGCGACTTGATTTGTTGATACATCAAATCCTGGAAATTTGCACGCCCACGCTTAAAACCTGCGGTGTTAACGTTGGCGAGATTATTGGAAATTACATCTACATTGGTGGTTTGTGCTGCCATGCCTGTTGCTGCTGTCCAAAGTGAGCGCATCATAATATTGTACCTCGTTGATTATTTTTTGTAGGCATTAGCCTTGAATTTTTCCTACATTTGAGCTGAGTTGACCAGCCAGTTGGTTGTATTGCTCTACGACTTTCATCGTGGATTCATAAGAGCGTAACGTTGCTACCATTTCAGTCATAGCGAGAACGGCATTAACGTTTGAGCTTTCGAGAGCTCCATGTTGAACGACAACCTGACCGACGGCAGATTCCGTATTGCCTTCATCCGTGAGTAATAGTGTGCCTTCTTTGTGTGTGAGTTGATTTTTATCAATGAGTGTGACCAAACCAAGCTGAGCGACTTGCTCGTTGTTGACGTAAATCATACCTTCACTCGTACCTGAAATAGTACCATCGGGAAGCGTGATAGGGCTTTGTGAATCATCCAAAACTGCAAGACCACTTTGGGTGATAAGGTTACCTTCATAATCACGGGTGAAGTTGCCTGCACGCGTTAAGGCAACACCTCCATCGGGTTGTTGAATTTGAAAATATCCATCCGCAACAATAGCAAAATCCAGCGCATTACCTGTTTGTTGGACGTTACCTGCTTTAGTATCAATATATTGCGTGCCCATACTAAGATAAGATGATGCTTGTTGTTGTTTGTTGGTTACTTGCCCAACGCTATCGGATAGAACTGACTTAAAGGATGAACGTGAAGCTTTGTAACCTGTGGTATTCACATTGGCGAGGTTGTGGGTGATGTTATCCAGCCGATTCTCAGCCATTTTACTTGCTACACCTGATATGAAAAATCCACTTTGCATAAAAACTCCTAAGTTAATCCATCATGCAAAAGGGTTAGAGCAGGTTTGATGCCAAGAGGTGCAGCATTATAAGTATTTGTTTTGTATGGAAATAAGGTGCGATAAAAATATAGTGTGGTTATTTGTGCCTAGGGTTGAAAGGAAAATTTTACCAATCTAGAGATTTTGGCGATGTGTTTGCTAAACAAGATGTTTATTGGCAACGTTCAATATTTATGGGGTTATGATATATTCAATAAATCAAAGCAAGTGAGTGCAAAAGGATACCGTGATAAATAATAAAAAGGTTTATATAGCAATGAAAGCATGGGTCGTGTTTTCATTAACGCTTGTTGTTCCGCTACCTGCATATGCATTGCCTACACCCGATGCACTCATCAGTGTAGCAAACATTCTTCCTCTTTTGATGGGTGCAGCTGCCACAGCATTAGGTAGTATGTATTATGGTATTCGCAAGATTTTAGGGCCTCAAGCTGGCGGTATGATTATCGGTGGTGTATTTGGTGGTTTTATCGTTCTTTTTGGTGTGCTTGTGTTGACCATTTATACATGGAGCGAAGGCAACCGAACACAACGAATCAATAATATTGCGATGTATTTGCGCTGTGATATGTCGGCTCATGAAGCTTATTTAAAATGGAATGCAGGCAATAAAGGTGCTAAAAGCAAGTGGAAGGCATTTGGTAAATTCAAAGTCATTACCTTGCGAGAGGCAGAAGATTATATACGTAAGCAACCGGATGCGACATTGATTGCAACACCTCAACGCTCTATTCAATACCATTCCGGTATTCCAGGTATTGAAGTTAATGGAAAAGTGAAGCTGTTTGATTTTGTGCGCGCAAAAGCCTTGCCTGATTATCTTAAAAAGAACGTACATACACACGATTTATATCTACATGACTTTTACAGGCATTATAAACGAAGCCCTGATAAATACATGCATGATCTTGAGCAAATGAAAGTTTTTGAGCAGTTTGACCATATTTATATTACGCGCAGTAAGGGCGCAAATCATCGTTATGTTGTAGAAGATAGTGGGGGGATTCGAGAAGCGGATCCTAAAGGGGGCACGATAGCGTGGCCTGTGCGGAATGAACCTTGGATTATTGACGGGTTACGCGCCAGTTTTCCAGAAATGTTAACCTTGTTGTCGGATGATGATGCGGTTGATTTCGTGGAGGATGAAGACGTATTTTTGGTCGCTCCCTTTAATTCTTTTCATAGGGATAGTTATATTCAGATTGAAACATATTTAGAACGCCTTTTGTTTGATATCCCCTCGGAGCGGGTTCTTATTTTGGATATGAATGCTCCAAATGTTAGTGATACATTACGCCGTTTGGCTTTAAAGCTGGATGGGAAAAAGTTTATGGTGATTGGTTTGACCAAGTATGACTGGGTATATGATGGTTTAGATGTGTCTTTTGAGATGTGGGAACGTTTAGGCCACAACACCGAAAGGTTTAAACTATTGGGCTTTACCACGCGCCTACCTGAGGTCAGTGCGATTCGATTCGAGACAAGAAGTTCCCAAGGTGCAGTTGATTTTCTCAGGCAACCGTTTTGGAGTACCATGGCTTGGTTAACAACGACGTTGCAAGTGCCTATGGGTTTGGCACTGGTTATATTTGCTGTTTTATTGCGTTTACTCTTTTTCCCAATTGGCATGATGGAAGCGCGCTCACGTTTTATGCGTTCAGGTATTAAACATGCGCTCAGTCAAAACCCTCCTCCTCTATGGGTTGGTTCGGAGCAGAGCTTAATGCACCACCTCAAAGTGCGAGGGGGTTGGGAGTTGCTAGGCACTTTGGTGATGTTAGCGCTTATTCTTCCTGCATACAGTATACTAAGTATGCCGCCTGCGGGTGTGTTTGAGCAAAGTTTTTTGTGGGTACAAAGATTGGATGCACCTGATTTTTGGTTAAGCCTGATTGTTGCCATGATGATTTATGTGAAGATCCAAGTTTCAGGCTCAAGTATGAAACAAATTACAGTCATGACGATGACAGCCTTGTTCGCTGTGCTGTTACTTTATTTACCAAGCAGTTTGCTGCTGTATGTTATTGGCGTTTTGTTGGTCACAACAACGCAAGAGTTTTTTGCGTTGCGTTATAGCCAGAATCTATTAAATCACGCTTTATTGAAGGTTTGATGATGAGAAATAAAGAATGTGGTATTTTACTTTTTTCTGATGCTGATCAAGAGGGCATTGGTAATAAAGCGCGTCACTTGTCGCGCTTGATGCGATGTGAATCAGCTCTTTTTTCTGTTCCCAATGGTTTGGTATTGTTACCTGAATTTTCAACTGAGAAACATTTAGAAACATTACTGAAAATGTTGCCTCAAATTGGTGTTGGCCCCTTTGCTGTGCGTTCATGCGGGCTCAATGAAGATGGAATCAATGAAAGCATGGCAGGCAAATTTCATACTGAGCTTCATGTGTCACCTAGCCAAATGTTGGATGCGATTGTTTTGGTGCGGTCATCTTTTGGTGATACACTGGATACAAGTGCAGTGTTGGTGCAACAAATGATTAATCCTGATTTTGCAGGTGTTATGTTTACACGGTCACCTGAAAATCATGGGCTTGCCAGTTGTGAGTTTGTGGCAGGTTTGGCAGATGCCGTTGTCTCAGGAACGGTGGAGCCAGAACGCGTGGATTATGGGCGCTGGACGGGATTGTTATACCCTGAACAAGCAGACTTAGAGGAGATGTTGTCCTTACTCTTTTTGGTCGGTATGACGATTGAAGATAAAATGGGTTCACCTCAGGATATTGAATGGGCCTATGACAAGCGAAAAGGGCAACTGTATATTCTACAATCAAGGGGTATTACATCCCAGCTGTATGAGGCTAGCGTCGCTATAGAACAAGAAAAAATAGCCAATTGTGCGCTTAGAACCAAACGCGCGAAGAAAGGGCTTTCAGTATTTGAGAATAGTGCGGTACGCGAAGTTGTGAGTGCACCTACACGTTTGACCCGAGGGTTGATTGAGTATCTCTACGCTCCATCAGGGTCTTTAGGTTTGGCGCTAAAACTCCTCAACTTACCATGTCCAAAAGTAGACCAATCGTATGTGTTATCAATCTTTGGTCGTCTGTATGCCAACCTTGAGGTGGAACAACGGTTGTTTGGATTCCATCCCATGCGCTTGTGGATGAATTACCGCTTGAAACGAAAGATTATAAATCATCCAGAACCACTTTTAAAATGGTTGGAAGATAAGATTCATACATTTCCAAGTTACCCTGTTGAGATGGATGCGCTTGATAAGAACCCCATACATCAAGCACGGGGGGTCATGGCAGGTGTCAAAGTCTTCATCGAAGAAGTATATCCCGTTGCATATGCAGCCACTTTCTTAGCGCAAATTGCCAATGAAGATGACCAGCAAGGCTCGCTCACAAGTCAGTTGATTAGTGATTTATCACGTCTTCACCATACGGGGGATAATACGACCTTTCAAAAGAAATGGGGCTTGCGAAGTGCTAATGATTATGAATTGTCAGAGCCGCGTTTTTGTGAGTCTGCGGATAGAGCAAAGGCGTATGCGAGTTCATATTCAAGCTTTTCATGGAATGAAATAAAAATAGGTACAGGGTTCACATCGCTCAAAGAATCGGCAAAAGATAAAGCGGTACGTTGGCTGTATCCTTTGCGCCAAAATCTTTTGCAATTAGAGGCAGCACTTGGGCTAGAAGAGAAGTTAATTTTTCACCTTGATTGGAGTGATATTCAAGCTTTAGCGAATGGTGAAACCACTGCAAATGATATTGTAGATATTTGTCATTTGCATGGGCGTGAAGTTGAACAGTTTAAAGATATTCAATTGGGTGATTCCATTGCGTTAAAAGAAATCGAACAACTTGAAAGAATAGAAGAAGGTGAACAGGGCTTGCGCGGGAAAATGGTTTCAGTGCGTAAGCGGTTTCAAGGAAGGGTGCGCCATGTTGATACACTTATCGGCAAACCTTTGGCGCAAGGTGATATTTTGCTAACCCAATACCTCGAACCTGAGTTGGTTGGTCTATTCAATGAAAGTGTGGGCTGTATTAGTGATATGGGCGGTGCATTATCGCATGCTGCAATTGTGGCTAGAGAAATGAATTATCCCATTGTTGTTTTGCCAAACAGTAGCCAAGTCATACAAGATGGGGACACAGTGGAAATTGATGATAATGGTAGGATAAATCTTTCGCGTGGTTCACAGGTTCATTAAGTATCATGTTCAGCAAAGAGAATGTATTAGGTTTTTTCATGATTGTTGCAATCTTTGTAACATACCATGTTTTGCAACCCATGGGCGATGGTTTTTTCGGGTTACAACAAAGTAATTATACACTAAAGATTCATGGCGTAGGTGACGATAACAAACAT
>JALUNK010000213.1 GCA_027055255.1 Ghiorsea sp. | reverse complement strand
ATATTGTCGATATACCATCAGAGTATGAATATGCTCCTGGTTATTATGCTGTATTCTTTTCTGATCCAGATGGCATTAGAATTGAATTGGCTCATATTCCTGGTTTGAAATTTTGTTGTGGCAATAATGCCTAATAAAAAAAATCGAGAGGAACGGCTGCGCCGCCCCTCATTTAAGTCGTTAGCATCCAAAATAACAGGGACATAATACATAACTTAAACAACCACAGTAAAGGCTTTGTGCCTTGGTGACTTTGTGGTTACATTACACACCATCAAGATTGCATAAGGACAAGCAGTGAAACAAAGCAAAAGCAAAAAAGACCGTAAAACATCTGCATGGTATCAACGCCACGCCAATGACCCACACGTCAAACGCGCGCAACGTGAAGGTAAACGCTCGCGTGCAGTTTTTAAGCTCACTGAAATCCTTGATTCCAATAGTATTCATATCAAAAAGGATGCAGTGATTGTGGACTTGGGTTGTGCGCCAGGTTCATGGAGCGAAGAACTACGCAACTATGTAGAAAGTTCAGGCAAGATTATTGGTATTGATTTACTGCCTTTAGACCCCATTCGTGGCGTTACAGTTATCCAAGGTGACTTTGATTCCCCTGAAGGGCAAGAAGCATTAAAACAAGCCTTGGATGGTCGTAAAGTTGATTTGGTGGTGTCGGATATGGCGCCTGAAATGAGCGGGCATAAGCTGGTCGATCAAATGCGTATGGTTGGGCTAAATGAAATGACGCTGCACTTTGCAAAACAATATCTCAAAGCTGATGGTGATGTACTGATGAAAACATTTATGGGGCAAGGGTATGATGCGTTTCGCCAAGAAATGGGCAAAGCTTTTAAACGCATTAAAAATATCAAACCTGCGGCAAGCCGCAAAACGTCACCTGAGTTCTTTCTTCTCGGGTTAGGCATGAAAGTTTGGAGCGATGAATCATGAGCACCAATACCAACGATTATTTAGTCTGGATGGATTTGGAGATGACGGGTTTAGACCCTGAAACCGATACCATCATCGAAATGGCAACCATCATTACCGATGGTCAACTCAATATCATTGCCGAAGGACCAAACCTTGTGATTCATCAATCTGATGAAGTGATGGGTAAGATGAATGATTGGTGCATCAAATATCATGGCGAATCAGGATTGACCAAGCGCGTGAAGGAATCGACTATTTCTATGAAAGAAGCTGAGCAACTGACACTTGATTTTGTGCGTAAACATGTCACCGAAGGCGATTCACCTTTATGCGGCAACTCTATCCATCAAGACCGCCGCTTTTTGGTCAAATACATGCCTAGGTTGGAATCATGGCTGCACTACAGAAATGTTGATGTAAGCACAGTCAAAGAATTAGCACGACGCTGGTATCCTGAATTGGCAACGTGGAAGAAGCGCGGCGCTCACTTGGCATTGGATGATATTATTGAGTCCATTGATGAACTTAAGCATTATCGCAAAAGTTTATTTCGACAAACTTAAGCTACGTTGTTTTGTGGGTTGCCCTTTCTGCAATAATCACCAGCACACTTTGCACCAATGCCGCCAAAGGAATGGCAAAGAACACACCCAACACGCCCCAGAAACTACCAAACACCAGTACCGCCACAATAATGGCAATGGGGTGAAGGTTCACGACTTCAGAGAATAACCAAGGAATAACAATATTCGCATCAATCAGTTGGATAATGGCATAAGCCAATACACTGTATGCTGCCATATCTGTCCAGCCCCATTGGAAGTAGGATAACAAAGCCACAGGAATGGTAACCACGGCAGCACCTACAAATGGAATCCACACCGATATACCCGTGAGCACGGCAAGCAATAATGCATACTCATGCCCCATCATCACATAAACAATCCACATGATAAAACCAACCATGGACGATTCCCAAAAACGACCGCGAATATAATTGCCGATTTGCACATCTAACTCGCCCCAAACACGTTTGAGAAGCGAGCGCTCTTCGGGTAAAAACTGTTGACCCCAATCAATAATTCTTTGCTTGTCCTTGAGTAGGAAAAATACCAATACAGGCACCAACACAACATACACACCGAGCGCAATCACGTTGGGAATAGACGACAACGATTTTGAAAGCAGCAAACCACTCCACTCCTGCACTTTCTCCGCGCCTGATGCGATGGCTTGTTGCAAATACTCAGCATTCAAACCTGTGGGATAACGATTTTGTAAGTCATGCAAAGTATCTTTTAAAAGTTGAACATATTGTGGAATTTTAGAAATCAACAAACCCACTTGATCCGATAAGACAGGAAGCACTGCAATCAATGTAAAAAGAACAGCTAAAAGCGCACCAATACCCACAATCACAATGGCAATAATCCTAGGAAATTTACAGGTTACCAAAAGTGTAACCACGCCCTCTAACACATAAGCCAAGGCAATCGCCACAAGAGCAGGTGCTAAGGTAGAACCAAATAGACCTAAAATCACAAAGACTGAAATAAGAAAAGCAAACAACATCATCAGCTCTGTATCTTCAAAATGAAGTTTAAGCCAGTCAATAACAGGACGCATTATACAGCCTCAACCTTATTTTTAGGGCGTTGCGACTTCATCACCAGTACAATCAAAAACAACGAACTAAGCAATTGCATCACACTGCCAATGCCATGCCAAAAAGAAAAAGCCAAGTGCAAAGGGTCATCTTTAGGCAAAGCCGATATGTCCCCCGCTTCCGTTTTAATCGCCGCCATCATCTCAGATACAGCAAACGCATTAATCGCAATCATCAAGATAACCATACCCAGTAGAACCCACGTTATTTTCTGCACTTGAATACGATATGCAAACACAGCAGCCGCTACCCCCAAAATCAATACCGAAATATTGGATGTGTGAAATATTTTGCCTGCAACCAGCCCTGCTTGTGCTGATTCAAGTTCAGCAAACAAGATGGGCGCAACCACATACGCTGGTACAACCAAAAGACCCAACATCAAAGCCAAGCTTAACCTTAGCCCTGAATAATGAATCGGTTTGGTTTTCAACTACTTATACTCAATAGCAACGATTTCAAATTCTCTATCGCCACCGGGTGCGCGTACTGTCGCCATATCACCCTCTTCTTTACCAATCAAAGCTCTGGCAATGGGGGATGTGATTGAAATGGTTCCATTTTCAATCTTAGCTTCATCCTCACCCACAATTTTATAGGTGATTTTTTTATCTGTGTCTAAATCTACAAGAGACACTGTTGCACCAAATACAATACGGTCAGACTCAATATTTGCGGGGTTAAAAATTTGAGCGCGTGAAAGTTTATCTTCCATCAATTTGATGCGCGCTTCATTCATGCCCTGGTCTTCTTTGGCGGCATGGTATTCAGCATTCTCTGATAAATCACCATGTGCCAGTGCTTCTTCAATCGCAGCAATAATACCATGGCGTTTTTCACCCTTCATGATTGCCAATTCTTCACGCATGGCATCGGCACCTTCTTGCGTCATTGGAATACGTTCCATTATGCCACCTCGTCTTTATGATAATCTTGTATACTTTTTACAATCGTCGCATCGTAATGACCAACCATAGATTCAGCGGCTGCCAAGCCACCTGCCATGGTTGTGAAATAAACAATACCACGGTCAAGCGTAGCTTGTCGAATAGATTTAGAGTCAGCAATCGAACGGTCACCTTCTGTGGTATTGACCACAAATGCAATTTCATCCGATAATAATTTATCCACAATATGTGGGCGAACACCATCTGTCACCTTAGCTACTTTAATATTCGGTACGCCTGCATCATCCAAAATTTGACCTGTACCTTCGGTTGTCATCACTTTAAAACCTGCATCAACCAGTTGCGAAGAAAGCTCAACCACTCTATTTTTATCTGCTTCCCTCACAGAGACAAATGCAACACCTTTGCTCGGCAAACGCGAACCGCCACCCAGTTGTGCCTTAGCAAAAGCCTCAGGGAAGTTGCTTGCAATACCCATCACTTCACCCGTTGATTTCATTTCTGGGCTTAAAAGCGGATCAACACCACGGAATTTAACGAATGGGAACACCGCTTCTTTCACCGATTGGAACGTTGTGGGTTGTTTGATTTCATCAATACCCAAATCATCTAGCGTTTGTCCCGACATGATACGTGCAGCCACTTTTGCCAGTGGTACACCCGTTGCTTTAGAAACAAAAGGCACTGTACGCGAGGCTCTAGGGTTCACTTCCAAAACGTATAAAGTGTCACCTTGAAGTGCGAATTGAATATTCATCAGCCCGCGTACATTCAAAGCTTTACCCAAAGCTTTGGTTTGGCGAATCACTTCATCAATAATGGTTTGTGAAATCGAATGGGGAGGCAAGCAACATGAAGAATCGCCAGAGTGCACCCCTGCTTCTTCAATATGTTCCATAATACCACCAATCACTACCCTATGTTCATCACAAAGCGCATCCACATCCAATTCAATCGCCTGATTCAAGAATCTATCCAACAGTACCGGATGATCTGGAGAAGCTTGTACCGCTTCATTCATATAGCGCAGCAAACCTTTTTCATCACGTACAATTTGCATAGCGCGGCCGCCCAAAACATATGATGGACGAACCACCACAGGATAGCCCACCTCTTCAGCAACTTTGACCGCCTCTTCAGTGGAGCGTGCAATACCATTTTCAGGCTGCAATAATTTCAGTTCATGCAACAGTTGCTGAAAGCGTTCTCTATCTTCTGCCAAATCAATCATATCAGGGCTTGTACCAATAATGGGTACACCTGCCTCTTGCAATGATTCAGCAAGTTTGAGTGGGGTTTGTCCACCAAATTGAACAATCACACCTGTAGGCTTCTCAACTTCAACAATCGCCATTACATCTTCAAAGGTTAACGGTTCAAAATATAGACGGTCTGATGTATCATAATCAGTAGAAACTGTTTCGGGGTTACAGTTGACCATAATGGTTTCGTACCCATCATCAGATAATGCAAAAGCAGCATGCACGCAGCAATAATCAAACTCAATGCCTTGCCCAATGCGGTTAGGACCACCACCCAACACCATAATTTTCTTCTTATCTGTTGGTTCTGCTTCACACTCTTCTTCATAAGTGGAATACATATAAGGCGTTTTAGCAACAAACTCTGCTGCACAAGTATCCACTCGCTTAAATACAGGTGTAACGCCTAATTTTGCGCGTATTTGGCGCACAGCATGTTCATCACAACCCAATAGCATTGCCATCCGTTTATCGGCTAAACCTTCTCTTTTGGCTTGTCGCCACTCGGCTTTGCTTAAACTTAAAACATCACGCCCAACCAATGATTGTTCAAGCGCAATAACAACGGCTAACTCACGAATAAACCAAGGATCAATTTTAGTCACATCAAAAACTTTTCCTTCAGTCCAGCCAGCGCGCAAGGCTTCGCCCATCCACCACAAACGATCTGCACCAGGCACTGCTAACTTCTCTTGTAAGAAAATCTTAGCATCCACATCATCAGGCACAGACTTATCAAAACCACAGGAATCCACTTCCAAACCACGCATGGCTTTACCCAAAGATTCTGTGAATGTGCGTCCAATCGCCATCACTTCACCCACAGATTTCATTTGCGTAGTCAGCCGCGTGTCGGCACCTTCAAATTTTTCAAAAGCAAAACGCGGAAGTTTGGTAACAACATAATCAATGCTTGGTTCAAATGCGGCAAAGGTTTCACCTGTAATATCATTCGGGATTTCATCAAGCGTATAACCTACTGCTAATTTTGCTGCAATCTTAGCAATCGGGAACCCTGTAGCCTTGGATGCAAGCGCAGATGAGCGAGATACGCGTGGGTTCATTTCAATGACAATCAAACGTCCGTCTTCAGGGTTGACCGCAAATTGAACATTAGAGCCGCCTGTTTCTACACCAATTTCACGCAGAATCGCAATCGATGCATCTCGCATTTTTTGGTACTCTTTATCAGTTAATGTTTGTGCAGGGGCAACAGTAATTGAGTCGCCAGTGTGAACCCCCATCGCATCAAAGTTTTCAATGGAACAAATAATCACACAGTTATCTGCATGATCACGCATCACTTCCATTTCATATTCTTTCCAACCAATGATAGATTCTTCCACCAAGATTTCATCGGTGGGTGATGCATCAATGCCTGATGCTGCTATT